>JAZURH010000221.1:0-6657 GCA_045606125.1 Lentisphaeria bacterium
AGTGAATTGGCTGCTCCCTGTGCCGGACGGATAATATCTATGCTTCATGAACGCAGCATGCCGCAATGGGAACAAAGTCGGATCGTAGCCATGTCGTTCTGTGAGCCAAGGAGTTGCTGCTTGCTGTTGTCTTCCTAAGACCGCTTGGCCTCCGACTTAGTGAATTGGCTGCTCCCTGTGCCGGACGGATAATATCTATGCTTCATGAACGCAGCATGCCGCAATGGGAACAACCCGGGGATTTTCTTAAATATGATAAATTGTGCAGTGCAAGCGGAATGCCGGCTGAAGCAGGATGCAGTGAAACATTTTCCGGTTGGACCATGCCCGGGTTTTCTTTGCCGGCATGCGATGTGTGCGGCAGAAAAATCAGAAAGCCACTTAATATTGTTTCCCCACGCAGTACGGTCTATATTGCAGAAGGAAATGGAGCCGAGATACCACTGGAATGCCATGAGAATGCGTTGTGGTTTGTGGACGGCAATTACATAGGCGCCGTTGAAAAAGGTGCAAGTTTGTTTTTTGCACCCGGTGCCCATAAGGTCAGGGTAGTGTCTCCTGACGATTCCCAGGCTTCAGCCGCAGTTGAGTTTACTGTGAAACTTTGATGCACATTATTTCCAGGTGTGTCATTTTGACGCATTAATATTTTATTCCCATGCCTTAAATAGTATTAAAAAAGTTGGCATGGCATTTGCTTTGTATGCAGTTGGAATTTATTTCTTTTTTTACAATGTTTATATTATTCAGGAGGTGTAATTATGAATCAGGAAAAGTATACGGAAAAATCTATTGATGCGCTGCGTAGTGCGCAGCAGATTGCAGTTGGCAAGGGACATCAGGAGCTGGGTGCGCTTCATTTGCTGATGGCGTTGATACAGGACAATGAGGGACTTGTGCCTGCAATTCTCGGCAAGCTTAATGTGGATTTGATTTCTCTCAAGGGAGATGTGGACCGGGCACTTGAAAAACTTCCTAAAGTAAGCGGCGACAATTCTCAGATATATGCCTCCCGTGACTTCAATTCAGTCATGCAGGCTGCTGAGGAGACTGCCGGAAGCATGGGCGATGAGTTTATCAGCGTAGAGCATCTGATGATCGGCATATTGGAAAAATCATCTTCCGCCGCTGATGTTCTCAAGTCCAACAATGTGAGCAAGTCCTCTTTTATGAACGCAGTAAAGGCAGTGCGTGGAAATCAGCGTGTCACATCCCAGAATCCTGAAAACACATTTCAGGCACTTGAGAAATACGGAAAGGACCTTACAGCCCTTGCGGCAAAGGACAAGTTGGACCCTGTCATAGGCAGGGATGATGAGATTCGCAGAGTTGTGCAGATATTGTCCCGCCGCACCAAGAACAATCCGGTTCTCATAGGTGAGCCCGGTGTCGGCAAGACTGCCATAGTTGAGGGGCTTGCCCTGCGCATAAGCCATGGTGATGTGCCGGAGGGACTCAAGGACCGCAGGCTGATCTCCCTGGATATGGGCGCTCTTATTGCCGGTGCGAAATATCGCGGTGAATTCGAGGAAAGGCTCAAGGCTGTTTTGAAAGAGGTCACTTCTTCCAATGGCGAGATTATTCTTTTCATAGACGAACTTCATACTGTAGTCGGTGCCGGAGCGTCGGAGGGAGCCATGGATGCCGGAAATCTGCTTAAGCCAATGCTTGCCCGCGGAGAACTGCATTGCATAGGCGCAACTACCCTGGATGAATACAGGAAGCACATTGAAAAGGATCCTGCTCTGGAAAGGCGTTTCCAGACTGTGCTTGTGGAGCAGCCTTCAGTCGAAGATACCATATCGATACTGCGTGGTCTTCGTGAACGCTATGAAATACATCATGGTGTGAGCATAAGGGATGCGGCTCTTGTGAGCGCGGCAGTCCTTTCGGACCGCTATCTTACTGATCGCTTTCTTCCTGATAAGGCTATTGACCTTGTGGACGAGGCGGCGGCCAAGCTGCGTACAGAAATTGACAGCAGGCCGGTTGAACTGGACGAGGCCATACGCCGCAGGACCCAGATGGAAATCGAACTGACCGGACTGCGCAAGGAAAAGGATGACGCATCAAAGGAAAGGATGGCGGCTATAGAGAAGGAACTTGCCGAGGTCAAATCCAAAGCTGATTCACTTCAGGCACGCTGGGAGACAGAAAAGAAGGACATTGCCTCTATCCGTGAGCTGAAGGCCGCCATGGAAAATGCCAAGGTGGAAATGTCCAAGGCAGAACGCAATGGTGATTTTGAGAAAGTGTCGGAGATCAGGTACGGCACTTTGCTTGAACTTGAGAAGAAAATGAAGGAGGCTGAACAGCGCATCAAGGAAGCCAAGGAACATAGACTTCTCAAGGAGGAGGTGGACGAGGAGGACATTGCGGAGATAATCAGCCGCTGGACCCATATACCCGTGTCAAAACTGATGGAGGGCGAAAGGGAAAAACTGCTTAAACTGGATGAGGAACTGCATAGGCGCGTAATAGGCCAGGAAGATGCGGTTGAGGCCGTGTCGGAGGCCATTCTCCGTGCCCGTGCCGGTTTGAAGGACCCAAACAGGCCCATAGGCAGCTTTATTTTCCTGGGCCCCACCGGCGTGGGAAAGACGGAACTGGCGAAGACATTGGCCAAGTCCATGTTTGATGACGAACGGGCCATGGTGCGCATAGACATGTCCGAGTACATGGAGAAGCATACAGTGTCCCGCCTGGTTGGCGCTCCTCCCGGATATATCGGTCATGATGAGGGCGGCCAGCTTACAGAAGCTGTGCGTCGCCGTCCCTATTGCGTACTGCTTTTCGATGAGATCGAGAAGGCTCATCCCGATGTGTTCAACATACTTCTGCAGGTGCTGGATGACGGTCGCCTGACGGATTCCCAGGGGCGTCTCGTGGATTTCAAGAATACAGTGATCATAATGACTTCCAATATTGGAAGCAGGGACATTGTTGAAAGCGACGGCAGGGACTATGATGCCATGCACGACAGGGTCATGGCCAAATTGCGGGAGGCGTTCCGCCCCGAGTTCCTGAACCGGCTTGATGACATTGTGGTCTTCCATCGTCTGGAGAAGGAGCATATATCCGCCATAGTTGGGCTTCAGTTGGAGGCTTTTGCCGGGCGTCTTGCTGCTCAGCGCATATCTGTTGAGATAAGTGAAGATGCAAGGGCCGCCCTGGCAGAGGAAGGATATGATCCTGTATATGGAGCGCGTCCTCTCAGGCGTGTCATAACAAGGCGACTTGAGAATCCTGTTTCCAGGATGATCGTGTCCGGCGAGCTTTCCGAAGGAGCGGTGCTTAAAGTCGGATATGGTAATGGAGAGTTCAGCTATAAAAGCTGATTGAGTTGCCGTTTCTGAGCCCCGTCCATTTTCCGGAAGGAAGGTGGACGGGGCTTGTTTGCTGTTTTGAAATTATCTACGGTGAAAAATATTTTTGTTTGGCGTATAGCATTATGTAAAACTGTAATACATTATGGTGTTTTTTCAGAATGTTTGAGCCTGTAAATAAGCACATTTCTGTTTTATATCTGAAACAGACAAGATAGGGATTTTTGAACTTATGGAAAGAAAATGGAGCGGCAGCTGGATTTGTTTTGACGACAGCAGGCCATATTTTGGCGACGCATCGAGCATGCCGTATTTTCGCAGTGAGTTTGATTTGGAAAAGGATGCCGGAAAGGTTGTAGTGCATCTGTGCGGTCTTGGTTTTCATGAACTTTACATAAATGGAAAAAGGCCGGATAGTCGTTTTTATGCCCCGTCTCTTTCACAGTATGACTGCCGTGTCGGGTATATAGATTATGATGTGACGGAACTTGTGCAGCCGGGAAAGAATGCAATAGTCGTATTTCTTGGGGATGGGTTCTATAACTCCAGAAACAAGTGGATGTATTCTGTCAACTGCAGTTCATGGCGCGCTTTTCCCCGTCTGATATGCGATATAGAAGCGGATGGAAAGATAATTGCCTGTTCCGGCACTGCATGGCGTGTGCATGGGTCTCCTGTCATACGCAGCTGCCACCATGAGGGTGAAGATTATGATGCCCGCCTTGAGCTTGAGGACGGGGCTTTTTTGCCCGGATTTGATGACAGCGGCTGGAACCGTGCCAGCCATGCCCTGTCTCCCGGAGGCAATGTGGTCAAGGAGGAGGGACCTCCCTGTGTTGTTATCAGCAGACATGAAGGCTGTGAAATCATTCGGGAGGATGCGGGCTTAGGAACCAGGCTCTTTGATATCGGCACAAATATAGCTGGTGTTGCTGAAATTGAGTTTTCCGGCCCGGCCGGCACAAAACTGACCATTCGCTATGGTGAAATGCTGGGAGAGGACGGGCATGTTGACACTTCCGGCATCAGCATGGGAATAGAGGATTTTGAGAAGGACACATATATACTGAAAGGCGCTGAAGCCGAAACATGGCATCCTGTTTTTGTCTGGCATGGATTCAGATATGTTGAAATATACGGCGCGGAAAATGTGGAAATACGCAGGGTAACGGGCCTCTTTATAGCAAGCGGAATAGAGACCGCGGGAACATTCAGGTCCTCTGATGAAATGCTTAACAGGGTGCAGAAAATAACCTTGAACAGCTATCTTGGAAATTATATGGGCATTCCGACTGATTGCCCTACCAGGGAAAAGTTCGGATGGACGGGGGACGCGGCCTGCGCCTTGGAAACAGGATTGTGGAACTTTGACTGCGGAAGCGGTCTGGAAAGACTGGCGCAGATTATAGCCGATCTGCAGAGACGGGACGGAAATTATCCCACTCACGGACCAACCACCCTGTGGGGATTTGAACAGAGTTGCCCGGGATATTCCCGTTATATGTATGACTATTGCTACTGCATGTACCTCTTCCGGGGAGATATGGAGCCGGTCAAGCGATATTATGACAGCCTCATGCTGGGCATATCATTTTTCGGGGAGCAGACCAGGGAGGACGGCCTTGTTCGTACATTCGGATATGGGGACTGGTGCAATCCGGATTATTATCCTGCAGCTCCGAAAGGCGAAAAACGCGATTTTGTCCCATCTGAAAATTGTCTTTATTTCAGGATGCTGACAAGAATGGCGGAAATGGCGGACTGGCTCGGCAAAGCGGATGATGCGGGGCATTGCAGAGAGCAGGCGGAAATTGTGAAAAATGCTCTGTTGAAAGAGTATTTTGACTGTGTAAACATGCAATTTGACGAGGGCATGTGGGCATCAACCGCCATGGCGGTCCTTTTCGGAATAGTACCTGCAGAGTCATGCGGCGAACTTGTCAGGAGACTTGCCGAAGATATCAGAAGAGCAGGGCACTGTGCAAGAATGGGCATACTCGGCACTCAGTTTGTCCAGACCGCCTTGACTGAATACGGATACGGCGAAGATGCCTTCAGAATGGCAGTTCAGGATAAATATCCCGGATGGGGCAATCTTGTTGCCTCCGGGGCCACTACATTGTGGGAGACGTGGAAGGGAAACTCTTCAAGGAACCATATAATGTTTGGTGGCGTATCAGCCTGGATGTACAGCGGCCTTGCCGGTATGTATCCATTGGCGCCGGGATTCAGCAGAGTGCGCCTTGCGCCCTGCATTGTTCCTGGACTCGTTTCAGTGTCTGCGGAGTACATGACTCCTCTCGGCAGGCTTTGCTCAAGCTGGGAGCAGGGTGAGGGTATTTGCAGATGCAGTTTCAATTTGCCGGAGGGGGCAGTCGGCGTTGTAAGTCTGCCCGGAATAAGTGAAGAGATAAATGGATATAGGGAATATTCATTCAAACTGTAACAGGACAAACAATCGGAGGTATTAAGATGAACAGAATTGCATGGGCTTGTTTAGTTTTATGTTGTGCCGCATTGAGCGCGGCGCCGGTTGCTCCTAAGTACCATTATCGTTTTGACAGCGGGGAAATTGTGGATTCTGTTTCCGGATGCAACGGAAAGGTGGTTCGTCTGCAGCAGGGGGAGGGCATGTATGGAAAGGCGCTTTATTTTCCTGCCCAGGATAAAAAAGCCAGGAATGTGGCCTGCGGAGTATATATTCCTATTCCTGCAGATACTTTTGCCAAGCCATTTACTCTTACCATGTGGTTGAAGTTCGATAAAAACAGCGATTACCGTATGTTCAAGGAACTTTTCAGTATTGGCAGGGAACGTGGACCCGGCCTGCGCATAACTTATTTTTACAATTCCCTGGGCGTCCGCACAGGAGATGGAAATAAAGTTTCACAGGTCGGCACCAATTCCTCCACGGTTCTTCTTCCTCTTGAGCAGTGGTTCCAGGTGGCGGTTGTATATGACGGCACATTATGCCGCATCTACATTGACGCCATGGAAAAGGCATCCGGTGAAATCAAGCTGATTGCCGGAAAGGGAAACTGTTCCGTGGGAACCTATGCCAACGGATATGCCTACCCGATGCAGGGCGCCGCAGACGAAGTGAAAGTCTATGACAAGGCATTGTCTGCAGTAGAGGATCTCAATGTTCTTCTTGAACTGGAAGATGATGATATCGATCATGCATATGAGGCTGCTCTGGCTGAGCTCGAGGCGCTTGAACTTCGCAATATGCTTGGTGAGGAGGGAGACAACCTGGGAGCGGTGCTGACAATCAATTCAGGCGCAGGCGGTACAGAGGCCAACGACTGGTCTGCAATGCTGATGCGAATGT
>JAZURH010000222.1:0-2249 GCA_045606125.1 Lentisphaeria bacterium
TGTAAAATATCTTCTTACCCTTGTAACTGTAGCTTCCTTCAGTGCGCCCACACCCTCCGTTACAGTCCTGACTGCGCATAGTCTGGCCTCATGTGCATCCTTGCCGTACTTTTCCATACGGCGACGGGACAAAAACATATAGACTCCGCCAAAAACAGACAGCACAACAAAGGAAAATAATGACACCTTGTAGTCAAAATACAGCATAAGTCCCAGCAAAGAAAGAGCTACAATGCTATTTCTTACAAGACTTATGAAAGGATCAAGCACAAAGTTCACAAGGCGTTCAGTCTCCGAAGCCACATTGTTGACTACAACGCTTGAGTTGGAACTTCTGGCAACGGAAAAAGGCGACATTACATGAGCGCGGAACACTCTGCTGCCAAGAGCAAGCTGCCTGTTGCGGAGCATGCGCTCCTGGCAGGCATGCAATATCATAAAATAGCCGGTGCGAACCATGAACAGAACAAGAAGTGCAAAGCTGCCGTACAGTGGAAATTTATCAGGACTGCAATACCTGGAGATGAAAGTCCCGGGACCATTCATGAGACCGGAAACATACAGTGGTATTGCACCCATGGTCAGCAGCTCAAAGGCACTGCCGCCAAGCATCATAACAAGAAGCAGTGCAAAGCGGAAACGGTCACTGCGACTGAACAGATAGCAGAAATCAGCGTACACTGCCGACCTCCAACTTTAACTGGTCAAGTTCTGACATCACTGCGTCCGGACTTATGCCGCTAAGGCAGGAATAGGCGTTTTGCTCAAGAGGACAGGTCCTGCGGAAACAGGGGCGGCATTTCATATCCGAAGCTATATAACGCCAGTGAGCTCCTATGGGACCTGTGGCTATGGGATCCGTGGAACCAAATACCGCGACGCCCGGAGTACCGACAGCAGCGGACAAATGCATCGCACCGGAATCATTTGCAACAGCATAATCACAGGCGGCAAGAACTGCCATAAGCTGGGCAAGATTGGTCTTGCCGGCAAGGTCCACAGCACCGGGAACCCGGGAACTTATCCAGGAGGTGATTTCAGCCTCTTTGGGCGTACCGACCAGAGCGATCCTCCATCCTGCGGCCGTCTGGGCGAGAGCAAGTTCAAGAAAATGCTCTTTAGGCCACTGCTTGGCAGGACCGTATGCTGCGCCAGGGGCAAATGCAAGCCAGCCGCCGCCTGATACGCCAAAGTCGGCCGCAAGCTGCAAATCCACTTTCAAAGCAGGATACGACATATCCTTTTCAACAGGAACTATGGACGAGACCAGCTCAAGATAATAATACAGCTGATGCCTGTCCCCATGTCCTTTTGCCCTGGGCCACTCAGGTATTGCATGGGTGAGAAGCATACGGCGCCAGCGGCCTGCGCGTCCTATCCTTGCAGGTATGCCGCAGCGACACACATCCATTGCGGAACCAAAGGAGTTTGGAAAGACAAGAGCGGCCCCGGGATACATGCTGCGTACAGCACGCCTGTCATCCCCTGACGCATGTTTGGAAGCCATGGGGATAACTGCATCCACCCATGGACAGGCTGACCACAACGGCTCAAGAAAGGCCGGACACATAACAAAAAAACCACATGCTTCAGGAAGTGCCCTGCTTGCCTGCCAGGCTGCCGGCAGGGTCATCAAGGCGTCTCCAAGCCAATTTGTAGAACGCAGAAGAAGACCATTCCTCCACTTCAATTCAAAGGGTTTGCGTTCTGGTATATCAGGTATGTCAGGTATATAAAGCATTTGATTTTACCTCTGTATCAAAAGCATAAGTTAATGCAGCAACCAAACTCCACAAACCGGAAATGCCCTTTTTCGTGTTTTAACTATTTTGCTTTTTCCATTGAATCTGCACTTCACACTACGGCAGATCAAAAATACATGACCCGATTTGCTTTTTCCCCCGCCGGAGTTTCATCGTAGTCATTGCCATTAACTGCAGCAGATCTGCGGACTCTGACGGAAATGATATAGAATCAGATCACATAAGTCACATTGGTCTCTCAAGCGCAAAGGAATGGGAAGTTCATTATGGTTTCAAATAAGGACTGCAGAAATAGTCCCGAGCACGAAGGGATAGGTTCTAAAGTCCCAAAGGACAGTGCTAAAAATAAATGGCCTCGTGCGCGGCTCACAAACCTCTCAATGGTTGCGCCATCTTCAATGGCCTCGTGCGCGCGAGGGGGTGGGGCTCACAAACCTCTCAATGGTTGCGCCATCTTCAATGGCCTCGTGCGCGCGAGGGGGTGGG
>JAZURH010000223.1:0-2252 GCA_045606125.1 Lentisphaeria bacterium
GTAACTCCGGAACCATTTGAACAGACCGTGCTGGACAATATGCTGAGGGATGCCATTGAAAATCTCCCGGAAATCACTGAAAAAACCCGCATATACGGCAAGGCCCACGACTTCACAGCACGCCAGAAGGTGATGCTTGACTATATTGAAGCAAAAGCCTGAAATCAGGCAGGCGGCTGTCCGTAAATCGTATTTTATTTTTACTGCGTCAAAAAAAAACGGGCGATGTCTCAATGACACCGCCCGTGAACTGCAGTTTGATCCGATTACTTGTAATTCGGGTTCGGAACTACATCGTCAGCAAGAACCTCTGACAGCGGATCCCATTCGTTTGCCGAGAATCCCAGCCATGAACGGCGGCGGAAGCCTTCTGCAAACTTGAACTTTCCTGAACGGCTGCCCAGGTTTGCCATGAAATCCTGCATTGTCTTCTGGTATGCGTCCATTCCCTGTGACACATCAAGCCATTCCTTCTGGGACTTATGGCATGCCAGCATATCCCACTTCATCTGCATAACGGGCTCCACATTCACGAAAATCTCCGGCTCGATAAGACGGCGGAACGGATCCATCAAACCATGGGGAATTGCATGGTAGACGACAATGTCATCCTGGAAGACTGACATGGGGGGCTCGCAGGGAGCATTGATCATGCCGCGGTCAAATGCGGCTGCCACAGCCAGACGGCATGTGTTGATATGATCTTCCATATAGTCATCCGGAGACTGGGTAAGGATGATCTTCGGCTTGACTTCACGGACAATGCTGACCATCTTAGCAATGTTTTCCTTGTTGTAGAAGACTTCAAGGTCATTGCAGATGGGAGCGTGCCATGTCATTCCGGCCAGCTTGGTGGATGCAAGCATCTCGCCTGCGCGCATGGCGGCGATAGTCCTTGCATCGAACTTTTCGGTTCCGCAGCAGCCGTTGGCCACTGCCATATAATGGACATCCCACCCCTTCTTCTGAAGCATGAGCAGGGTTCCGCCCATCATGAATTCAATATCATCGGGATGCGCAACAAGCGCAAGTACTGCTGGTTTATCGCTCATATTAGTGCATCTCCACTGTGCAGGAACCCAGTCCGGGACGGAAGAAGTTGAACTGTACGTTCGGATGATCTGAGAGCAGGCTCATGGGAACCGCTGCGTCAGCGATCTTCTTTGAGAGCATAAGAGTTGTCAGGCGCATGCCGAATGCATTGTCATGGCAACCGGCCTGCCAGATGGAGACCTTCTTGGACTTCCATGTTTCCACCGGTCCGACTGTAACAGCCTTGGTGGGAACCAGGGCGATGTTTCCGCCGCCGCTTGTCCTGGCGTTCTGCATGACGGTGATGGGATGAAGGTCTACCAGGCGTGTTCCCAGCTTGCGGTATTCTTCCGGTGTGGGGGGATTATCGGCATACTTGCCTTCGCGCTTCACGGGGTCATTGAAAGCCCAGTGCTTGGTATCGCCCTGTCCGCCCTGCATAAGCAGGCATGTGAACTGGTCGTATGACTTGCTGTATGCTTCCAGATCGCCTGTGGGGAAGTGCATATTGCGCTCCGGCATGCGGAGTTCGGGGAGAATACGGTTGAAGCAGAGGTCCTTGTCACACTTGGCAAATGAAAGGGGATGGTCAGTGGCAACTGCCTTTCCGTCCTGTACCCATTCATCCATGCCCCAGAAATGGGCTTCATGCTTTGCCAGGTTGAGTCCAGTGGCATTGACGATGCGCGCCACCAGGGGCAGCTGTTCCGTCGGTCCGATAGGTCCGCAGATACCGCAGGGATTGTCCGGTGTGGACTGCTTCCATGCCTCAATGTACTCAAGGGCCTCAGCCAGATAGAATTCCTCGATTGTGTCATACATCACAACCTTGAATCCGGGGCGGCTGAGCTGCTCAAGATCCTTTACGGTCAGCTTTGCTGCATCGCGTACCAGTTCGTCATCAATTGTTGTGTAGTCCCACCATTCCGGAGCCACGACACTGTACTTTCTCATTGTTTTCTCCGTTAATTTTCTATTGATTTACCCGGCATTACTGCCACTAATACCAAAAGTTTGAATATTGTAATGTATCACCTGCAATATTCAAGCCCGAAACAATACTTTTTACTTATTTTCAGGCAATTGCAAGTGTTTCTTCAAAGCAGGGTGGACGCCGTCTCCGCAAGAAGGGAGCGTTCACCGTGTACCAATGTGACATGTGCGGCCAAAAAACTATCCAGAAACTTTCCAACCAGTCGTGTAAGGCCGTTTGAACGCGC
>JAZURH010000224.1:0-5027 GCA_045606125.1 Lentisphaeria bacterium
AATGCATTCAATTTTTCCTTTTCCAGAAGATGCGCACCCGGGACTACCATCACTCCCTGCTGCCCGATCGCATCATTCCAGCCTATGAATGTCTGGAGCGGCAGTCCATGCTCCATCAAAGTCACAATCTGATCCAGTGCCGGAGGAAATGCGTCCACAGAATAGTCCTTATGTGAATCGCTGTAGGCCTGCCCGTCAAAATACAGTACAGACATGCCTGCGCTCACAGGGTTTCCCGCAAAAGCTGCGCACCACCGTTCAGACATGTATTTCCATTCTTCCACGGATATACCATCCGCCAGGCAGCCAAGCAGTCCGGACGATGCCCTGATCAATTTTCCGTCTTTTTTAACAAACAGGCTGCTCAATTTATACAGTTCCCTTTCGTATGCTGCCGGAGCCTGCCTCAGATTGTCCCAGAATTCAACCACATCCTTTATACCGTGCAGCATTATCAACTTCATTTCCGGCACAGCCGCCTTTATTTCTGCCATGGCCATGGGAAGCCCATCATACATATATGATATATCGGGTCGTATCATGGACATGCCCAATGCCACAGTTTCAACAACCATTGCATCCATGCCAAGTTCAGCCATTCTGCGGTAGTCCACACCATACTCGTTCAAGGCGTCAAAACAACCCTTGGTCCAGGCGGAATTTATAACACCTTTCAATCCCGCGGCATGAAGGGCATCCAAAGCCTTTTTCCAAAATTCTACCCAGCGCCCGGCAAGAAAATCCCGCCATTCCTCAAAATGATTACTGCAGATCCAGTCTGCCCTTTCCTTCAGTTGGGCCATGCCATAGTCCGGCTTCGGCAATCCATTCTTCTGGGCATCAAGAACTTCGCTCATGGTGACAATACGCGGAATGGGCTTGAAGCAGTCCGGCCAGTCCCAGTCATTGTGCAAAGGCATAAACTGCCCCATCATGGAATCGGAAAAATCCACATCGACTATATTGCCCGAAGCCCATGGTCCCCATCCGTCCGGTCCATGCCAGCCGCTGAATCCGTAATCCCTGCATACATCGATCAATTTCGGTATCCATACATCCTCAAAAAGCATACCGTCCTCAAGCAGGCCTATGGGATTGATCTCCTGCCCCCGCCAGTAACTGGCCCAGCAAAGGCGTATTTCAGGATGCCTGCTCAACCATTCATCGGTAAAACGGTTTTCCTGATATACACAGAACATGGAACAGTACACTTGACTGCCTGCGGATGTAAGATTTTCAACGAGTTTTTTCAGTTGCAGATCAGTCCATTCCTGACGTTTGCGCCTCTCATTGCCGGGCTGCCCATCCCTGGCGCACACATCAGCAGGAAGTACCCGCCCCGTCAGTTTTCCCGGATGACTCAACACAAAGTCAGGAGATGAAGTCATCAGGCATATTCCCGCCGGGACAAAACCAAGTTCCGCAAAATATTCAGTGGCCCCGCAATCCTCCCGGGTATTGTCAAAAGCAAGAAGTTCGGTCCAGACCCATGCTTCAAAATCTTTAAACTGCATATTTTCCGTCCTGTAATGTTTAAAATAAGACTTTATTCACCTGTCCTGCAATTCAGTCCCGAGCATTGGTATAAGCGCTGCAGCCCAGACCTCATAGCCCGGCGATGCCAGATGCACCCTGTCCCTGCAATAACATTCCATAACTTGCCGACCGGCCTTTATGAACTCCTTTCTCAAATCAAGCCTGATCACATATTCAAGCCCCGCCGTGTCCCTGTCAACAGCAGCATTCAGCGCATCAACCTTGAGCTGCATCGGATCTCCGTCATCCCCTCTTGGAAACACAGCCATGCTGATCACCCGGCTCTCCGGAGAGATATCATGGATCTTTTCAATAACAGCAAGCACTCCGGCAGCGGCTTCCTCCGGATCGTCACCATGCCACCTATCCGTTGCACTCAGATTGTTGGTCCCTATATTAAGTACCACAACCCCGGGGCGGTGGGCAGGAAAGTTTCCGTTCTCAAGCCGCCACAGCACATTACACGTCCTGTCCCATCCGAAACCTATGTTCAGCACATTGGGACGGTCAAAATATTTGTTCCACACACTGCCTCCGTATGAATGGGCACATCCCGGCGAAGGAGGCATCCAGAAATGTGTTATGGAATCCCCGATGAACAATATGTCCACAGGCATGGACGCCGCCTGATCACAGCAATGCTGAAATCTTACATTCCAGTTGTAGCAGTCGTCCTGCAATTTATCTATCAACATGCATGAAGGCAATGTCATATAACAGTTCCTGTTCTTAAGACCTCAGTGAAAACATAGAAAAAAGACCTGACCAATATACAGCGTAAAAACATAATCTCACCTTCCCGGACAAGATTTTTTTCGCACCGCATAGGTCAGGCCTTTCGTTCACCGAAGCCGCTCCGGCAGCGGATCACTCAAGAACGGCAGTATACGATACTGTCAGCTTGTCACCCTTCTTCCATGAAACCGGCAGCTTAAGGCTGAAGCTGGACATGGCCAGCCCAAGATCCCTGTACCTCATGGGTGTGGCTGTGATAATATCGTATTTTTTATCAAACTTGATCACAAGCGTCTTGCCTGTATCAGTGGCCTTTATCCTGATTGTATCTGTTGTGAACTCATTGAAATCCTGCCTGAATCCCTCGGACTCCTTGATAGTGTGGAGGGAAGGAGTGACAATGGCCTTGGCAAAATTAATGACCTGCCCGTTCACTGTGATCTCCCTTCTGTCAAGTGACAGAGGAACCGTCTCATAAAGGGACTTCATTTCACAGTCATCCTTTGCCTCGATGACTACCTTGCCTTCCATGCCGTTATCCAACACCTTGAAAGTCCTTGTAAAGGAGAAAGGCGTACGAAGTATTTCGCCTTTGCGGGTGAAGACTCTGTTTTTCTCATCAAATGTACCGCATGTCTGGTCCATGACCTCAGATGTGGTAAGAGGATTGATGCTGATCCATGCCGTGGTGGCGTAGGGTTCCATAGTTTCGCCCCACACATTGCTGGTATAAGGAAGATTGTGGTTGCAGGCAACCAAACCGGGACCGAAATCCTTGAACCACATGAAACCAAAGCCGTTGGTTTTCCTTGCATACCACTGCCAGGCACCGTAGCCCGGTTCTGTAAGACCGTCGATGTATGCGGAATTGCCCTCGAACTTCCACTGCCCCCAGTTGTTCCAGATAAAATCTCCGGGGCCTGTATGGAAGAGCATATATGCGCCCTTGCCGGTATTGACAGCAAAATACCTGTCATCAAGATTGCGGACAAACGCCTTCTCCTCCAGGTAGGGCCATTCCCTCTTGACCGGATTCTCCTTTCCGCCCCACAGATTGCCGTAATCTATAAGATTGACCCTTGCACCCGTCTTGTGGGTATAGCACCTGGTACGGGAATTGGAGGCTGTCTCGGAGAAAGTATCAGAGAAGATGGTCTTGGGCGCTGAGCCGGTCTTGGATGCAGTAAGATAGGTCTTCAGTTTGTAGTATGTTCCCTGATAATAGAGGATCTCCTTCATGCCGGTTATGTCGTAGACGATTGACAGGTCTGCGTCAGTTTCCAGATTATATTCGCAGTCATGGCCGCAGCATTCCGCCTGTATGCCGTTGTCGATGAATCCGTTGTCAGGCTCATAGCCGGATTTCCACCCGTCCTTGAGCGGGTTGGTGCGCCCCAATGCATACTGGGTGCATATTCTTTTTACATTGTACCTGAGAGAATCAAGAACCACCGGGCTCTTGCTGTATTCATACATTCTCGCCATGCCTTCAAGTATCTTCGCCCACTGGTTGACCGTAATGCCCTGCTCCATCATATAACGGTTAAGGGCCCATTTGTCGAAAAGATCCGTCAAGGCAGTCTTCAATTCAGGTGATTCAGGGAAGTCATACTTGCCGAAGCGGCCGTCACCGAAACTCCACCATGATGAACGCAGTGCACCGAGATCGTTCTTTTCATTGAACTGGGCGCCTACATTGTCATAGTCCAGAAATCCCAGTGATACAAAGAACTTGGCGGCACGCGCCAGGGACTTGCTTTCCGGATACATTGCAGCATACTGCTGCACCACATCAAGAGATTTTTCACGAACGCCGCCGCGGATGGCAAAGGCAGTTTTAGCGTCTTCACAGAATATGCTGGGATTGCCCTTTACATGCAGAGTAGCACCTGTAGTGCTGCCTTTGGCCTGGAAACGCACAACGCAGTTCTTGGGAATGTCCTTGATAACATCGAAATTATAGAAGCCGACTCCGGCCTTTATCTCTCCCAGAACACGCTGGCCCACACTGGCCTTAAGGCTCCAGTTATAGGGCTTGATCTCCTCTATGATCGCCATGTTCAAGTCCTTGCACTTGTCAGTAATATACATGTATGAGTCCGCAAGCTGGTCGCCATGCATGTAAAGAGGACCTGCGCCGGAATGCACAGCAGCACTCATCTTTCTTGAAGGAGTAATTGAAAACCAATGATCCCAGCAGGACGCTATTGCAACGCGATAGATACCCTTGCCGCAATCCGGAACATTCAGCTTGAAGCTTCTGGCCTTCAGGTCCTGCGGTCTGGTAAGATAGGGGCTGCGTCTCTTGCCTTCGGGCAGTCCGTCCGCAGTTCTGGATATTTTTCCCGCATAAGAACGGACGCGCATGTCCATTCCCTCGTCCCACAATCCGTCCTTATAGGAGAAATCTGCTATTTTTGTAATACCGTCGTCAGGCAGCAGCTGGCGGGCGACTATCCTGCCGTCAGGCGCCATGATAAACACATAGGCATCCCGTTTGCCTTCCATATAGGTGTTCATATCCCTCATATCAAGATTTACATCAAATCCTCCGCCCTGTTCGTCCACAAGGAAGAACACCAGATTCTGGCGTGGACGCCAGAACTTGTCCGGTCCTGTAAAGGTTGCGGCATGCACAAAGGCACAAATCAATGACAGCATTACGATGTACTTCAACATAACCTCTCCATATTCCTGTTCTTCAGCCTTTATCAAAAAAAGATGGCCTTACATTACTTAACAAAATCAAGTTTACA
>JAZURH010000225.1:0-2481 GCA_045606125.1 Lentisphaeria bacterium
CTACATCCGGGGGATGCACAATATGCTGAAAGCCTGCCTGAACAGCGCGGTAGAGGAACGGCTGATCCTGCGAAACCCGGCAGATGGATGTAAGCTGCCCAAAGCGGAGAAAAAGGGAATGAAGGTGCTGACCCAGGAGCAGCTTGGAAGCTACCTCGCTGCCGCCGATAAGAGAGGACTGCTTCCCATGTTTTTTCTGGAATTGACCACCGGCCTTCGCAAGGGAGAATTGGAGCCGCTGCTGTGGTCGGATGTGGACACGAATAACATGACGATCTCCACCTCCAAGCAGGCTTCCCGGACCAAGGGAGCGCTGACGGTGCAGCCGCCCAAGACCGTCAACTCCATGAGAAAGATCGCCCTATCCGCAGAAACCATGGAACTGCTGAAACAGGAACATGACAAGCACCCCGGCAATCCCTACCTATTTCCCTCGCCGGTGACCGGAGGAATGTACCACCCCGATTCGGTGGTAAAGCTCCATCAGAAGATCCTTAAGGATGCTGGGTTGGAACACATCCGCTTCCACGATCTGCGGCATACCTTCGCGACCCTCGCCTTGCAGAACGGAATCGATGTCAAGACCGTATCCAGTATGCTGGGACACAGCAGTGCCGGATTCACCCTTGCCACCTACACCCACGCCACGAACAAGGTGCAGGAACAGGCAGCGGCAAAGATGGGGAACTTGCTGAAACAGGCACTCTGATACCACAAAAGCAGAAAACCGGGTGGACAGCCAAAAAACTGTTCATCCGGTGCTTTTCCTGAATGGACCTTCACATTTGATCATGAAAAAGCAGGATCCGAAGATCCTGCTTCTGGTCAAAAATTGGAATTGGCTTAACAAAATATCTTATGTATTTTTTCGCAGACTTCTTTTTGGTGTTTCATTAAGAATTCGCCGTGTCCAAATCCTGGCATAATCTCCTCTTTGTAGTTCTTCAAATACCGTTTGAGGATGTTGTGAGATTTGATTGCATATGGTTCTTTACTTCCACACCACAAATACACCATCGTTTCATTTTCCGCAATCTCAGGACGTGTGCGATAAGTGTAGTTCTCAATGAAGTTACGGTCAATGCTATTATCACTTGCTTTCATGTACAGAGAGTCCATCATACTGAGGTCTTCTGCTTTTAGTCCCATCAACTTCATGGTGACCATAATCAACGGCGGCAATTTACCAGTATTTTTAAGTTTCTTAAACATCCATGCAGATACAATGCCAGATAGTTTGCCTTGATGTGCAACATAGCAACCGTCCATAATGACCGTACCAAGGTTGACGATATTTCTGGTAAGCAACTCTGTCAGCATCAGACCACCTTGGGATGCTCCATATGCACCATGTATCTTACCTTGATAATGAGTTTGGATGTATTCTTCAATTTGCCTTGCCTGGTCTGCGAAAGAGGTAAAATCGCTGCTGCCATCATAAAATCCATCCTGTGCAGGGATTATAAGTCGATAGTGTTCCTCTAATGGCTTCAGCAAGTCATATTCACTCCGCCAATCTTGCATCATACCATGTAAGAGCAAAACGGGTGGGTTTTCTATATTTCCGAATTCGCTGAATAACATATGAAAGCCTCCATCAAATTCAAGTGTTCCAAACTCTACAAATCTATTATATTGGGAGTGGTCTTGATAGTCAAGAGAAGTGAAAAGGCGAAGTGTAACCTACGCCTAAATCACCTGCAATATGTGAAGGCTTTTTCTGAAAAGTTTCTCGTATGGGTCAAACCTGGGTCAAGGGGATTTTACGGTGCTTCCTACTGCAAAATGTGTTGCTCAACGAAAACAGACAGATTTGGGTTTTTGAAGAAAAATAAATCAGATTCGATGATTTACCATGATATTAGGTTCGTACTTTTGAATCCGTATATAAAGGAAAAGTTCCGATTTCAAGAAGAAATCGGAACTTCATGGGGTGGATGATGGGACTTGAACCCACGATCTTCAGAGCCACAATCTGACGCCTTAGCCAACTAGGCCATATCCACCAAATGATTAAGTTGAAAGTGTGAAGTTGAAAGTGGAAAGTTAAGAAGATCAAAAATTTTCAACTTTTAACTTTCAATTTTCAACTGCTGACCGCAGGAAAGCTTGGCACGCCAGAAGGGACTCGAACCCCTGACCTACTGCTTAGAAGGCAGTTGCTCTATCCAGCTGAGCTACTGGCGCATTTCGATGGAGCGGGTGACGGGAATCGGACCCGCGTATCCAGCTTGGAAGGCTGGTGTTCTACCATTGAACTACACCCGCGAATCACACACTGGCTGTTTCAGCCAGAGCATTTTACCACGAATACGCCACTGTGTCAAGTGCTTTTCTTCAAAATTTCCGGAATTTTTTTGTATATCACATCCGCGACGGCGCCACCGGCGCACTTGCACACATTTTCAAACCGGTCCGCCTCAATGGCGTCGGCAGGGGCGAAGGCATAGTCCGCGCCCCGGAGCATGGAAACGTCATTTT
>JAZURH010000226.1:0-6078 GCA_045606125.1 Lentisphaeria bacterium
ACCGCTTGGCCTCCGACTTCAGGAGATGCTGATTTAAGGCATGCCAGATACTCAGTGTCGTCCCGTACAGTTTCTGAAAGCTCTGAAAATACTTTAGCCGCAGGCTCTAAGAACGCCACGCCAAAACTGACATGGTTACCAAAACCATAGGGCCAGTTCCAGCTGGTGAGCTCCCGATTACCTGCATAACGTTCCCGGCTTACCGCCAGTCCCATGAACGGCACGCGTCCGCCTATGAAACTCCACGCAAAGGATATAGTAACACTCCAGA
Organism: Lentisphaeria bacterium; assembly: GCA_045606125.1. Taxonomy (GTDB): domain Bacteria; phylum Verrucomicrobiota; class Lentisphaeria; order Oligosphaerales; family Oligosphaeraceae; genus RGIG3456. Next base: position 272 of record JAZURH010000226.1, read on the forward strand.
AATTGTCACCTGCGTCATAATCAATCACCTGAACTGCGTCAGCATCCTGACTTAAAAAAACATAGCATACCCCATCTCCACTCACCGCGACATGAGTCATTTTATCCCGATTAAGCATGGGAGCCATGAATATCTCCACGCAGTCGTTCTGCCAGCTGGCGTTTCCCGTATGATGCAGGACACGACCTGCCATATTTTCTTCCAGGCAATGAAACTTCAGATAGAACGCCTTCTCATTCCAGCAGGCGAGAACCTTAGTCTGCTGAGTGGGCTTCCTGAAAGGCGCGCCTCCGACAATGGTAAAATCATTGTTACACACAACAGTCGCCCTGCTCCAATCCGGCCCATTTTCAGAGCAGCGCCCGATTTCCGCAGTACGAGGACGGGATTTGACGCTGTCTGACGACGCTGCAAATACAAATGCGCAAAGCAGAAGAACAAACAACAGCAATTTATTTTTCATCGCCCCTCCTTATATACTGAAATCCCTTCATGCCAAGTTCCAGCCACTTGCTGAAATGTTCAGAAGCGTTTGTACGGTCAACTTCGCACAGTCCCAGCCTGAATACCTCCGTTCCATCGGGAAAGTCCAATTCAACTGTCGATCCCCAGCCGTGAATCACGGTAGCCTTGCATTTACTTTCCGGTGCCATGATCACACCGCAGCCGCCCCTGTATCTGCCTTCCGTCTCTGTCTCTGCAGAGCGATACAGCAGAATACTGTTCGTTTCACCCGGCTCTGATATAAACCTTTCATTGGGCTTAAGGCTGGCAGTCTTCTTTCCTGCCAGGACTTCCAGAGGATAATATTTTTTCCTCGTATAACCACCGACAAAGCCGTGTAGCTTAAACTGGGTTTTAAGTTTCTTACCATCCTTAGGCCTTATGCGAACTGTCAGATACAAAAACCTTGTCTTGTAGACGCCTGTAAACTCATAGCTTACATCCGCAATTTCATTGCTCCATGAAATGACCGCCCTTGCCGTCCTTCCTTCCTCGAATATTTCAACCTTTTCATTTGATACAGTACCTGTCTTGAACGCTTTTCCGTCAAGAACCAGAGTGAATGCATCGGATTGATACCAGTTGTGGGGTGTAGGATTCTTCAGTCCTATGCCGCAGCCGTAGGGACCATCCTGATCATGGCGCAGTCCAAAGACCGCATTGCCCACATTCCAGTCCAGATTCAGTATGGGGATTTTCTTGTTGGTCCCCTTGCTGCTCATAACCCAGGAGCCCATTTCTTTTTTGAGAGTAACCTTCTGATCACTGTCATCGATCTTTATGCCGCCGATCTCCAATCCGGCCGCAGTAACGGCAAAGAACACAGCCGCAAACACAACGGCACAAATATGCAACTTCAACTTTTCCGCCATCATTATTATCCTTCTTCCCATTCTGAAGATACATCACCCGTTCCCGAAAGCAATATCAATGCGCCTCGGAAAAACAAACATTTGAATAATATCCATCCAAAGACAGATTATGCAACACATACATAAAGAAAATACAGCTCCGCCACAAATTAGAAACCTTCAAGACTTTGGCAGATAAATGGTTATCTCAGTGCCTTCACCCGGCGCGGACAAAATATGCAGCCACCCTTTATGATGCGTCACGCATCCGTATGCCATTGACATCCCGAGGCCGGTGCCCTCAAGCCCCTTTGTAGTGTAGAAAGGCTCAAACACTCTGGCTTTCGTCGCTTCATCCATGCCGGTTCCTGTATCCTTTACGCTCAATGTAACATAGTCGGAAGGTTCTCCAACTGTACCTTCAGGTCTTTCCATCCAGCTGCGCGTATCTTCATGAGCCAGATCGGTGCGAAGAGTTATTTTTCGGGCACCATCCTTCTCCAACGCATCTCTTGCGTTAAGCAAAAGATTCAATATTGCCTGCTGAAGCTGAGTTTCATCCCCGTTTATCATCAGTGGTTCAGGATAAAGCAGCAGCTTGAACCTCACATCCTTCAATCCAACAGTAAACAAATCAGCTGTCTTCTGGGCAATATTGCACAAATTAGTCAATTTTATCTCATAATTTCCCTTGCGTGCAAATCCGAGAAGTTTTCTTACCAAATCCGTTGCACGACCTGTGGCACTGTTAATATTGTCCATCATGGCTCTGCTTTTAGGATCAAGCTTCTGCATTCCGATTACTTCCGCGCTGGCCTGTATTCCCAGCAGCAGATTATTGAAATCATGGGCTATTCCGCCAGCAAGCACACCAACCGCCTCCATCTTCTGGGAATGAACAAGCTGCTCCTCAAGTTTGCGCCGTTTCTGTTCTTCCTCGTAACGCTCAGTAGTGTCACGCATTATTACAATGGCAAGTTCCCTGTCATTCTGACGCGCAGTGGAAAGATTGAACTCAACAAAAGCCTTTCTTCCGTCACTGAAGATAAGCTGCATCATACTGTAGAAGGAAGTGCCGCTTTCGCCCTTTGAACTGTCGCGCAGATGCAGATTGTCCCATGCCACTTTCCAGTCGAACCGGTCGCCATTTTCATCATATATTACGGATGCAAGCTCAAAACCGTCGGAATAAAGATTCTGCTTGAACAATTTCACCGCTGAATGATTGGCATTGAGTATTCTCCCCTGCTCATCCACAAGAAATATCATCACAAGACTGTTGTCAAAAACAGTCTGATATCTTCCGGCCCATTCCTCCACGGTCTGGCGCAGACGCCCGGCGCTCTGTATATGCTCAAGCAATGTCGATATTATGGCAAAGGGCTTCTTGACCGTAATGGTACCGCATGTGACTTTAAGGTAAAAATGGGAAATGAAAGCAAGTACCACAATGGATATGTTCCATTCTGTCAAAGGCAATATTTTATCCGTGCTGTAGTCAAGCGCAACAAGCAGAGCATTATTGCCAAGAACAAAGGCATAGATATGAAGAAACATGGCAATTCCGGCAGGTATTCGCATATTACGCATAATCTGGTAACTTACCGGGATAAACATGAAAAGAACCAGATGCAGCATTGTCATGACAAGCATCGGCACAAGAAACTTTTCCGTATCGGAAATAAATCCCAGCATTTCACTGAAAGAAAGACTGAAATCACTGTGGACATGCAGCATCTGGATTATGTACACACACCCGACAACTGATATCAACATGCTTATTATGAAACGATGTGCCTCAAATGTCCCCTCTTCCTCATATATGGTGAGGTACATGAGAATAACTGGCACAAACAATATGCCGTTACCAAGCATGCCCACGGAACTGCCATTCACAACCATCTTCTCAAATCCAGGCATCTGGGAAATCTGGGCAAAAGAAAAAAACAGGCCCAGCAGCACATATAACGGTATGGAGCCAATGGCCCTGCGCAGCCAGTAAAGCATGATAAAAAACAGGGACAGGGACGAAAGCTCTATTACCGATTTGTATATGTTTTCAAGCATTTACAGTATTTTCCCCAGGATAAAAACAATACGCCGACTAACATGGACAAAACAGGAGCAAATACAAGTTCCCGGGGAACCAGCGCAATCCGTCCGTAAAAATCCATTCCCCGACTGCCGAACAGAAGCATCAGCAGACACCAGCATAAAGTGGCAGCACTACAGGACAATGCAAGTCCGACATAAGGCTGCATACGGCGCCCTGTCAAATCGCCAACCAGACAATAAACACTGCAGCAGATAATCATAAAAAATGAGGACATGCCTGTCACGCTGTAATTGCCGCAGTCAATGAAAAATCCGGTCAGCAAAGGCCATACCGCGGAAAGACGTCCTCCGCGTCTGAAGAGAACAGAGGACACAAGCACTGCCGGATACAGAGGAAGCTCCGGCAGTGCGGATGGCAGCGCAAGCTGAAATGCCGCTGCAAACACACAGAAGAATATCCCGCCTGTAATCCAGAACAGGTCACCCAGCAGCCCTTTGCGGTCAAGAAGATACTCCTTCAGAACCGGGAAATCTATCCTGACCTTTATGTCTATGAAACTATCCATCCGGAAGACACGCTGTCTACTACATCACAACAAACAGGTATTTTATCTGAGCAAATGACGATGCAGGCTCTATGCGCAAAACAGGCGCAATGCCGCTGCTGGAATCAACTTCGGCAACCGTTCCGACAATAAATATGGGACCATCCTGCAGACCTTCCGGAGTGACAGTGACAATGTCTCCGACTTCCACCTTGTCGAACAATACACCATCAAGATTATTGACGACGATCTGCGGAACAGGCTGAAGCATGCTCACCGGATATTTGCCATCCCTTACGCTTCCGGTCACTATGCCGGCCACATTGCGACCACGCACCTGACATGGATATGAAAACAGGGAACTGGTGGCAAGGATCACTTTTGCCGTTTTGAGACTGACTTCATCGACAATTCCAGCCAATCCCGCGTCCGATATCACAAGATTTCCCTTCCGTATGCCGTCATGGCTGCCTCTGTTCAGCACCACATAGTCATAATACTCGGAAAAAGCATCTCTTTTCAACACTTCACAGAGAGCAAGACTCATCTGCTTGCTGGACAAGGTCATACCTATCCTGTTGCGCAGCTGTCTGTTCTCATCGACCAGACGCGCAGTCGCCTCTTTCAATCTGGCATATTCTGCTTTGGCTTCGGCAGCTTCAGTACGAAGCATCTCAGCCTCCTCCGGACCGGTCCCATCATCCAGTCCGCCCCATGCGCCCCTTGCCGCTCTGGAGCACATGGAGGCAAAAGCCCGGGACGGATCAACGAGCAGACGCCCGACTCCGGCAAGACGCTTTGAAAAACCGGGTGGCAAAAGCAGAAGCAATACGGCAAGAACACCTCCGCATATAGCCCTGATACGCCAGGAACCGCTATTTTCGCCGTTTCTGTCAGCCATTCAACTTACCCTCGACCAAAGCCGCCAGGGTAGATACCGATTTAAGTACTTCCGCGCTTATTTCAGACTGTTCAAAGGACACGCCGAACATCTCCTCCATGGCAACAATAAGTTCAAGAAGCAGAAATGAATCCACGCCATACTCAGCCAGAGGGATATCATCCTCTATGCTTCCCGGTTCAATGTCAAGAAACAGACGTTCGACTATCAACTCCTTTATGCGAAGACGCAGATCATCAGACATTTTTTTCTCCTTCTTTTCCTGGAAGCGGAATGACAAGCACCGGGCATTTTGCCCTGCGAACCACTTTTTCAGCGACTGTTCCAAAAAGCAGGGATTCCAGTGCTCCACGCCCCTGACGTCCCATAACAATCATATCAACATTCTCCTCAACTGCAAACTGATTTATCTCCATGCTGGCCTTGCCAATCCTGAACACGGGGGTAAACTTGACACACTCCGGTACGCATGAAGCATATTCCTCCGCCACCCTTTTGTCAAAAACCTTCTTGGCCATGCCGTCCACATCTTCATTGACATTGTAGATGTAGGGCTTCCAATACTGGGCATCGGGGGCCGGAATAACATGCAGAAGGATCAGTTCGCAGCCGGGACGGCGCTTGGCCGCCTCTATGGCATAGTCAAAGGCGGTTCGGGCATTCAGTGAGAAATCAGTGCAATACAAAATCTTCTTAACTTCTCTGCATTCCATTGTACACCTCCTTTTTACTGTTCACAGGCGCATAACCCGCCATATTTAATCATAAAGCCAGGCTGGCAGAGCCAGAGCCAGGTCAGGAAACAGCATAAGCAGAATGGCGGCTATGACTATTACTCCGGCAAAGGGCATTGCCCTGCGGAAAATAGTCTGCATCGGCACTTCACGCTCTATACCACTGACAACATATACATTGACACCTACAGGCGGTGTTATGACACCCAGCTGCACA
>JAZURH010000227.1:0-9129 GCA_045606125.1 Lentisphaeria bacterium
AGGCTGTAAATGAGGGCAATCCGGAGCAGATTGTGCGTCAGAACAATGGCGTTCATCCGGCAAAGGCAGGATACTACCAGATGGGCGATACTTTATATTGCTTCGTAAAGGGATGGCTGCATGAAAATCCAGCATCAAAACAATAAAAAATAATTTGAATGAGGCTTGAAATGTTCGATAACGGAAAAACTTATGAACTGATGCGCCAATTCGAGGAAATGGGCGTGCCCTCAATAGACTGTGCCGTATATCATAAGGGAAAATGTGTTTTCAGGCACAAGGCCGGATTTTCAGATGTGGAGCGCACTAAGCCAGTTGATGGTTCCGAGCGCTACAATATATATTCATGTTCCAAGCCCATAACATGTACGGCGGCATTGCAGCTTGTTGAAAAAGGGACAATAAAGCTTGATGATGCTGTCGGGGACTATATTCCTGCATTCCGCAGCATGAAGAAACTTTGTGATGGTAAGACGGAAGATGTAAAGAACACCATGACAATACGCCATTTGTTCACTATGACAGCCGGTCTTGGATATGGAGTTGCAACCGATGCAATCAAGAGGGGCAAGGTAGAGACCAATGGCAGAATGGCGACTTTGGATGCCATGGAGTACATAGCTGAAGCACCGTTGTATTTTGAGCCCGGCGAGCAATGGAACTACAGTTTATGTCATGATGTGCTTGCGGCTGTGGTTGAAGCTGCATCAGGCGAACGGTTCGGCGAATATGTGCGCAAAAATATTTTTGAGCCTCTCGGCATGAAGCATTCCACATTCCTGCTTCCTGAAAATGAACTGGATACACTGACGGCACAGTACTGCTACGATGCTGAAAAATCCTGCTACAACAGCTGCGGGCCCCAGATACAGTTTTACAAGCTGGGCTCCGAATACGAAAGCGGCGGTGCAGGATGTATTTCAACGGTTGATGACTATATTGCTTTTCTTGAAGGGCTGCGCTGTGGTGAAACACTTTTGCGCCGTGAAACAGTTGCAATGATGTCAAGTCCACAGCTTAACTCAGCGCAGCAGAATACATTTACATTACCTGACTATTCATACGGTCTTGGCGTGCGCTGCCCCAAGGCCGACGGCGTGCGTCCGGATTTCGGCTGGGGAGGCGCTGCTGGTGCTTTCCTTGCGATATTGCCTGAACAGGAAATATCCATTTACCATGCCCAGCATGTGCTTTATTCTCCCAATCAGACAATGCGCTATCAGCTGGTCGATGCTGTATGCGAAGATATGGAAGTTTGAACTTCAGTTTTTTATTCATTAAACTTGGAATAGGTTGAAGTAATGAAAAAAAATCTTTTTTTAGCATTTTCTCTGGCATTTGTGGCTGTATTTTCATCCTGCGGCAAAAAAGATGAAGCTCCTGCAGAGCCGGTAAAGGAACCGCCGAAGGAGGTTGTAAAAGAAACTCCCAAGGTGGCTGAATACGCCAATCCCGGGGAGGTTCTGGAAGAAGTCCTCACAAAGTCCGGAGATGTGAAAAAACTTAATAATCCTGCCATAAGGCGTGTGGTCAATAAACCCATGTCAAATGGCCATCTGCCTCTGTATTACTTATTAAATAACAGATCGGCTGCAGAAAGGGTAATTCCCTATGTGGACACTCTTGTCAAAGCCGGTGGCGATATAAATGCAAGGGACGGAAAGCACAATACATACATCATTGACATGCTTGTTACCAGTGGACAGAAGGAATTGCTGAAATATCTGCTTGAACAGGGATATTTTCACAAGGGAATGTTGCAGATAGGTTTATCATCCTCGTGGGACAGTGCCGGCGCCGGCTCAAATGTTACTGAATGTCGCAGGCTTCTTATGGAATATGGTGCTGTCATAAATGTAAAGCATAAGTTTATTCCCCCGGAATTGCAGAATGTTCAGGTTAAGTCCGGTGTTAAATACGCTGCTGAACCGGAACCTGTCAATCCTCCGGAAGACTTGGAAGAAGCCAGGAAAAACAATGCCAGACTTATAACTATGTCCTATTCCGGAGAGCAGAGTCAGTTGAGTCAGATATGCGGTCTTATGGACACTGAAGCTGTGGCGTATCTCTGCAGAAGAGGATTTTCGCTGCTTGCTGTTTCAAATCCCGAAATTTGTGATTCCTGGCCATCTCCTGAATCAGTAAAAAATGATTCTGCAGTTCTTGATAATTCAATTGCATTTGTGACTCTTTTACTGGAAAAAGGACACAGGTTCAGCAATGGATTTGTCACTATGGCAATTGTCAAAAGCTGCACAAAAGATAATTTCGACAGGCTGTTTCCCATAATAAAGCAGGTGTCGGCACAAGCCGTCAGGGACAGACGCATGTATAAAGATTTCAAGAAAAATCCCTCCGACTTGACTCCTGAACAGTTGAAAATGCTTTATGAGATTCTGGATAATCCGGGAGTCCGCAGGGTACATTCTCCCCACAGAACACATTCCGGCCAGCGTCCTGTCCCCCATAACATGCGTCCCGAAAGCCGGAAAACACCCCCTGCTGAAGCTGCTTCTGCAGTTGAACAGGAGGCAGAAAAGAAGATAGAAGAGAAAGTAGAAGAGAAGAAGGCAGAAACTCCGGAAGAAAAGTTTCTGGAAAGCCTTGTATCCGGTTCTTCAGCAGATGAAACAATTGAATCCCTCAGGAACATGGAGGACATTGCAAAGTTTGTCAATGCAAAGGATGCCAATGGAAATCATGCTCTTGTCCTGGCTAAGAACCAGCCTCGGGTTGTACGTTTTCTTATTCAGAACGGAGCTGTTGCTGACGAAGAAACTGTAAAGATTCTTTTATCCCAGCCATGCCAGCCCATGAGTATGAGGATGATATTTGAAAACAGGTCCCAGGAGGAAAAGGACAGGCTTCTGGCTGAATGTGTTTCCAATTTTAATCGGAGCCTTTCACCTAATGTGCGGGGACTTGTAATGGCGGGAGCAAATCCGGAGGCAAATATGCCCTCCGGTGAAAAGATAATCGAATATGCTGTCAGCAAAAATGGTCCCGGTATTCAGCAGTTGTTTATGGTCAGGGGCCGCTCCGGAACAGGACCAGGGCGTCCCGGTGGTCCCAGACGGCCCGGTGGTCCCAGGCGGCCAGCCGGAGGACAGTGATGGGCGGGGGGACTTCCAGACGCCTTTTTTGTGAAATATCACCGTTTTGCTATAGAATATCATACTGGAAATGTTGTATATTGAGGCATTTGCGGGATTTTCTTTCAAGGGAGAGCTTCAGTTCCGATTTCTGTGATGAAAGACTTCCGTCTTTGATCTACAGGCACAGATCTCTTATAAGACGGAGACTGGGAAATGTGGACATGGAACTGCAGGAGAACAAAGCAGTGAATTTGTCTCTTGCCTCTCCCTGCATTTCCGGAATCCTTATCAGACCGGGGGAGACATTTTCGTTATGGCGCCTTGTGGGCAGGACTTCTTCTGCCAAAGGATATAAAGTAGGACTGGTTATAAGCAAAGGAGCCGTTTCCAGAGGGATTGGCGGCGGATTGTGCCAGTTGAGCAATCTCATACATTGGCTTGTACTTCATACGCCCCTTGAGGTGGTTGAACATCATCACCATGATGATATTGATCTTTTCCCCGATTATGGACGGCAAGTCCCCTTCGGCGTCGGTACAAGCATAAGCTACAATTATATAGATTACCGATTTAAAAACAATACTGAACAGACATTTCAACTTATTGTATTCACAGATGATGAATATCTGAATGGTGAATTGAGGGCGGAAACCTCCTTGGATATAAAATATCATATACAGGTCCGCAATGAGCATTTTTCCCGCAGCGGAGACATTTGGTACAGGGAAGGGGAGGTATGGCGTTCTTGTTTGGACAAGGCAACCGGACGGGTTGTGTCCAAAGAACTTCTCAAGAAAAATCACGCCAGAGTGATGTATACACTTGACGGACACTGAATCAACTGATGTTTATGTTGTAATTATCTCACAATTTCAATTGGAGCGTCTGTTAAAAAAGCGTATTTTCATTATGGAATTATCTGATGCTGAAAATAAATTAACCCTGTCGGTTCAGTGTATTTTCAAACAACATTAAGGATTGATTTTATGGAACAGACACGTATAGATGAATTTCGCAACAGGCGTTTTGGATTGTTTCTTCACTGGGGGCTGTATTCTGTCCTTGGCGGGCGATACAAGGACAGGACCATGGAATACATAGGTGAGTGGATCCAGTCAAGGTTCCATATTCCCAATCAGGAATATGCCACGCTTGCCAATCAGTTCAATCCTGAACTTTTTAATGCAGACGAGTGGATTTCCGAAGCCAAAGCTGCCGGAGTTGACTATATTGTGATCACTGCAAAGCACCATGAAGGATTTTCCATGTTCAGGACGGAGGCCAGTGACTTCAATATCTGTGATGCGACCCCTTTTAAACGCGATCCGCTTCTTGAACTTTCCCAGGCATGTGCCAGGCATGGAGTCGGGTTCGGCGTCTATTATTCACAATATCTGGACTGGCATGAGAAGGACGCCGGAGACACCTGGCCGAATGAAACAGAAAATGTATGCAATATGTCCTGGAGCAATATTTGGGATTTTCCTGACCGTGAAAACAAGGACTTCGGCAAATACTTTGAAGCTAAGGTCGTACCCCAGCTTACTGAGTTGCTGACAAATTACGGCCCTGTCTGCGAATTGTGGTGCGACTGTCCGTTGAACATAAAGCCTGAGTACAGCCAGCGTATAAGGGATCTGGTGCATGAGCTTCAGCCGGATTGCATGATCAACAGCCGCATAGGGAACAACTGCGGTGATTTCAAGAGTCTCGGCGACAATATGATTATGTCTTCACGTACATCCATTCCATGTGAATGCCCGCTTACCATGAACGGGACATGGGGCTTCAAGTATGACGACCATAATTGGAAATCTCCCGAAACTATAGCCTGGAGTCTTGCATCATTGGCGTCACGCAATGCAAATTGCCTTGTGAATATTGGTCCCCAGCCCGATGGATTGCTTCCTGAACCATCTATTAAAGTGCTGCGGGCCCTTGCCGAATGGAAGAAGACCTTGCCTGAAAACGCTGTTTCTTACAGTGCACCGTCTCCGTTTACCCAGAATCTGTCCTGGGGATGCTGCACCCGTACGGGAAATCGCCTTAATCTTTTTGTAAAGGACTGGAAGGAAAGCCTTGAATTGAACGGCATACAGAGCAGGATTGTCAAAGCAAGCGTACCTTTCAAGCAAGACGGCGAGAAACTTGTTCTTGAAACCGGTGCGCGCCCTGAATCCATACTTCCTGTGATAACTCTGGAATGTGAGGATGAACCGGTTATAGACAGCAGGCTTCTTCCCCAGGATGGAGTCCTGGAGCTGACTCCGCCGCTCGGAAGCCTTGTTCATGGCAGGGATGAGGACAATTCGGATGGTGCAGAACGGGTGGCTGTGCACAGTGCCATGGAAACAGGAGGGGAAGTGGTTGACTGGCACAATCCCGCCGATTCCATAGAGTGGGAGCTTTATTTCCCTGATGCCGGCATTTATGATGTTGAAGTCACAACTTCCCATAGAGAATACAGCGGTCCCCATTCCTGGACAGGACGCCGCAGGGTGAAAGTCGAATGGAATGACGGAACCCGCATAGAAAAGATCCTTACTGCCGACAGGATCGTATCTGAAGGCATACTTGAGAAAAGAGCTTCACTTATGGGGACCATAAGGGTAAAAGCGGGAGAATCAGGCAAGTTTACACTGCGTACAGTGGAGATTCTGGATACCATAGCGCTTCCCATCTCTCTGGTGAATGTCATTCTTACCCGCAGAGAGGATCCTGTGCTGTATCCTCTTCCTGAAGTGTTCGGGGACGGGGCGCGAGTCTTTGAGTCAGAGGCCGGATTCCAGGGAAATGACCATGAATGCCGCTTTGAGCGGGCACACAGATATATTCTCCCCTGCCTTGAAGGCGGAGTAGACAATCTGTTCCTTGGGGATTCCATAACGGCTGTCTGGCCAGTGGAAGAATATTTCCCGGGCAAAAGCATAATCAACCGCGGCATTCCAGGCGATGCTCTTTCCGGCATGTACCGTCGACTGCAGCGTGATGTTTTGGACTGGAAGCCGAAAAGGGTTTTTATTATGGGCGGCATCAACGGCATCGGTCTTCCCAATGAATATACTTTGGGAGCATTGACTGCCATTGCCGAAACTCTGCAGAAAAAGGGCATTGATGTTGTGCTGCAGTCAATTTTGCCGCTTCGTGAACCGGACAGATGGGGACTTTTCCAGTATATGGACAGCATACGGTGGGTAAATGCCAGGCTGAAGGAATGGGCTGCCGCCAATGGAGCCGTGTATATTGATCATTTTTCGACTTTGATTGACGAAAGCGGGCAGCTGGCAGCCGGTTTTGCATGGGAGGACGGTATACATCTTCATCCGACGGCATATCAGTGTCTTTCACATAATGTTTCTGAGTATCTTCTGTAAGATCCAGTTTCCGGCAGTCTGCGTCTTGATTCTCTGTTGTTTCGGCGCAGCCTGTCAGAAGTTGATTTTTCAGTTTTTAAAATAAGATTAGTTCGTGATATTTCCGGTTGTTTTATGGTGGGATTGTGTCAAAAACAGGGACTCTGATCATTGTAATAATGATTTCAAGTAAAACAGGAACGCATTTATGAAATCACTTGGCAAACTGGTCAAAAATCCTCCTGCTGACTGCTCTGTCGCTTATTTCTGGCTTTTTAACGACGGAATCCCGGTGGATGTCATGAAGGAGCAGATGCGCGCAATGATCGCCATGGGTGTCAGAGCTGTTATGCTTCATCCCATGCCGGCGCATTTCAGACCAGTCGCCATGCAGACAAGGATGTATCCCGATTATCTTACGCCTGAATACTTTCAGGTTGTCAGGGAACTTGTGGAGGAAGCACGGCTGAACGGCTGTCACTATTGGTTATACGATGAAGGTGGATGGCCTTCCGGCAGCGCATGTGGAAAAGTATCAGCGGCGGATCCTGTCAACTTCAGACAGATGAGATTAATGAAGCTGGAGGACGGCACTGTGAAGCCATGCCATCTGGGGAAGCCCGAGCCGGGCTTCTATCCGAATGTGCTTAACAGAAGCGTAACAGATAAGTTCATTGAATAGACGCATGAACAATACAGCAGGACTGTCCCCGAACATTTAGGCACGACCATCAAGTATGTCTTCCAGGATGAAGCCTGTTTCAATACCCCGCTGGCATGGTGCGAAGAACTTGATGGTGAGTTTTTCAAAAGCAAAAATTACGACATAAAAACATTCTATGATCGACTTGTCAATCCGCCTGAAGACGATGATCCTGAAGAACTTGTTCAGGCGCGGATCGACCTGGCTGATGTGCGCTCACGGCTTTTCGTAAAAAACTTCATCAGTCCCATACAAGACTGGTGCCATGAACATAATATGCTGTCCAGCGGGCATTTCAATGGCGAAAATGAACCGGCCGGAAATTACAATTACGGCTATGGACATATTCTTCGTGCCTTGAGAGCATTGGATGTTCCAGGGATTGATGTTATCTGGAGACAGCTTTTCCCCGGCGTGTGCACGCACCACTTCCCGAAATATGCTTCATCCGCAGCACGCCAAAGCGGCATTCAAACAGCGCTTTCAGAATCTGCTGCTGTATATGGAGACGGATTTACTCCTGAAGAACTCAAGTGGCTTGTTGATTTCCAGGCAGTCAGAGGCATAAACCTTTTTGTCCTGTCGTCTTTTGCCATGAGTCTCAAAGATCCGTTTTTATATACATCGACCAGACCTTCATACGATCTTGACAATCCGCTTTGGGCATACTCGGACCTCTGGCATAAGCATATTGAACGCATTTGCGTCTTGATGAGGCAGGGCAGGGCCGACTGTAAAACAGCAGTGTTTTTTGATATACGCTCGATTTGGACAGGTACATCGGAGATGGCAAGGGCTGTTGAATGGCATGACAAAACAGCTGAGATACTGCTCCGGAATCATTGTGATTTCGATTTTGTTGACGATGATACCTTGCAGTCTGCACTCATTGAGGCACTGGACGGAAAACCAGCCTTGAGGATAGGAGATATGCTTTACACGGTCATTGTTCTTCCAACGGTAAACAGAATGGAAGATGCAACTGCTGAAAAACTTGAAAAGTTTGCAGGTATGGGTGGGTGCGTGATCAATGAAAATCGACTTGAAGATGTTCAGCCTGTCCTTGATATTGAAGGAGATGATTATGGTGGTCTCCGTGTCACAAAGCGTATACTTGATGGAAAATCCATTTATTTTATCACCAATGAATGCGATGAAACAGTCGATGCTGTACTTCATTTTCCTGAAGGTGCCCAATGCGTTTGGCTTGAAGATGACGGGGAGTTCATTGCTCTGGAATCAAATCATGTTACTTTTATACCCCGTTCCTCCCGTGTGTTTGTCTTTGGCGAGGAACCTTCTACGCCACCACCGCGTTCATTTGCCAATCCTGCATCTGTGGCAGCACTTGAAAAAGGCTGGAGAATGAAGCCTGTATCGCAGGTTGTTATTGACGGCAATGGCCCGAAATTGCATCCTGTTAATGCGAAATCCCAGGCTTGCTGTCCCGGTGACTGGAGAAAAATACTTGGAGAATGTTTTTCGGGCGAAGTCAGTTATGAAGTGGATTTTAATAATCCGGGGGCGACTGAAGCATTTCTGGACTTGGGGGAGGTCAAGTATGCCTGTGAGGTCATTCTCAATGGAAAGTCTGTTGCCCGACGTGCATGGCATCCTTATTCCTGTGACATTTCAAGCTGTCTGTTGCCTGGTGTAAACCATTTGGAAGTACGCGTAGTCAATACCAGGGCAAACGCTGTTTCAGATCCGGAACTGCTGAAACGCTGGAAAGTGCAATTTCCTCTTTGCATGGATACATATGATGCAAGAGCAAGGGCTGTTGAGGCGGAGTCGCTCTCCAGTGGACTCTTTGGACCTGTGACCATTGCGTTCAATTGATGCCTTGATTCTGCATCAGAGTCTTTTTAGTTGAATTGCAGTTTTACGCATTTTTCTACGGTCTCCATATTCCCCTCATTTTCTCGTTCGTCCTGTTTGATTCTCTCTCGCAGAAGTGAAGTTTTGTTTTTTGGGGTAG
>JAZURH010000228.1:0-13591 GCA_045606125.1 Lentisphaeria bacterium
CGAGCAAATGCACAGGGCACTTGACAACGACCGACTGCAGAGGGCTGGATTCGTTTATTTCTTTACCTGCTACCAGTCTGTGCACTGCGCGTAAACTTGGGAAACCGCCGTGTACCGAACGGTACGCACGGTGGTGTGAGATTACGGTAGGCGAAATAACCGCCTACCTCCTACTCGATTAAGACAGGAGACTTTCCATGACAAAGTTTTTTCAGGATGATTTTGTTTTCGGCGTGCAGTACATCCGGGGCATGACCCCGCCGCCAGAGGACTGGGACAGAGACATGGCCAACATACGCAAGCTGGGTTTCAACACCATACGCGTATGGCTGAACTGGGGCGTACTGGAACCTCGCCCAGGCGTAATTGACTATGACTGGCTTGACCGTGTAAAGACACTGGCGGCAAAAAACGATCTGAGAGTCATATATCTTTTCCACATACACAGCGCACCGGAATGGGCCATCAGCGCCTACAAGAACACCTGGTATGTCAACCATGACGGCATTCCCTTCGAACCATCCATAAGAAGCAACACTCCATCCGGAGGGTTCCCCGGCCTCTGCCCGGATCATCAGGTTGTATGCGACCTGGAGGAAAGTTTCATAGAGCGTGTCGTTACATTCCTGGGTGACTCGGCATTTGCATACGAGCCCATCAACGAACCCCATTCCTGGCTCGACATAAGCAAAAAGCCTTTTAACGACTTCTGCTACTGCCCGGCGACACGTGCTAAATTCCGTCTTTGGCTGAAAAAGCGCTACAAGACATTGGAAGGTCTTTCCAAAGCATGGGGCCGTCCCTTTGCTTCCTGGGAGGATGTCCGTCCCAACACATGGAATGTCACCACCAGCGGATACATAGACAAGGTGGACTTCAGGGCATTCCAGATCGAAAACATAAACGAACTGGTTGAAAGGCGTGCCAATGTGATTCGCAAGTTCACCTCCCGTCCCGTTATCGCCCATGCCTACGGCGGCGGTTCTGCCACCTGCACTGAACTGGCAAGCATGGCAGTCGATGACTGGAAAAATGCCGGGCACCTGGATTCCTGGGGATGTTCCGGCTTCCCGGTGGAAGCTGACCAGCTGGCTCCTCTGGGACTCAGCATAGACTCCTCCAGGAACGCTGCCGCAGGCAAGCCATTCTGGCAGTCTGAACTGACTGCAGGCGACAACGGATACGGTCTGGAGCAGTATGAAATATCTCCTGAACTGCTGTCGCTTTTCACCTGGGAATCCACCAGCCACGGCATATCAGGCCTGCTTTACTGGCAATGGCGCATTGAAATGTATGGATCTGAGAGCATGCACTTCGGCCTCACGGACCGGGCCGGGCACCCGACGGAAAGGGCACTTGCAGTTGCCAAAATAGGCAATATTCTCATCGACAACTCCAAGCTTATGCTTTCTGCCAAAGCACCGGAAGCTGAAATAGCCATACTGTACTATCCCCGTTCCATAATCATGGATTATGCAATGTGCAACACAAATGTCAACACTACAGACGCATTGATGGGCTACTACCGTGCAATGTGGGACAAGGATGTGCCAGTGGACATTCTCCACGTAGAGAAGACCACACTCGAGGAAATGTCAAAATACAAGCTCATCGTGCTTCCCGCCGGATATCTTATGTCTGCGGAACTGGCACAGCTTATGACTGAGTATGTGGCCGGTGGCGGCACTTTGCTTGCTGACCCCATGACTGCCTCCTGGGATGAAAACACCCGTCTCGAACCCACAATGCCGGGCCGTGGATTGAACAAACTCTTCGGTGCGGATGAATACAAGTTCTGGAAGGATCCTGAAACAAAGATCACGCTGGAAAACAAAAACGGCAGCTATGAACTTCACGGTTCCTATATATGCCAGACATGGAAACTTCAGAAAGGTGCGGTTTCATACGGCGAAGACAAAAACGGGCGTATATTCATCACCCGCAACAAATACAAAAAGGGAAAAGCATTCCTTGCCGGACTTTCCCTGGGTAACATGTGCTCGAAGCGTGCAAGCATCAGCGATGACTTCATGCGTAAGGCAACGGATGCTGTTCCGGATGCATCCAGAATGTTCTGTGACATTGCAAGGGAAGCCGGCGTACAGGTCCCCGCAATTGAGGGGCCGGTCCGATTCCGCCGTCTGCTGCTTCCTGACGGTCGGGAGATGCATTTCTACCTTAACACCGGGGAAGGTACTGCTTCACGGAATGTATGCGCTTCAGGAAAGAGTCTGATCAGCGGTAAAAAAGTCTCAGGCACTGTCTCTCTGGGCAAATACGGCGTTGAGTTTCTTCTTGTACCAGCAGGAAAAACAGCTGCAAAAAAAATAAAATAACAGACAAAACACAGTTTTCCCGCAGCGAATGGAACTGTGTTTGATGTTGAAAAAAAATCGAATCTGATCTGACCATCTGGAGTATATCATGCCTCTGTGCAGAATGGATGAATTGCTTGAAGAAGCACGACCCGGGCATTATGCCCTTGGGGCATTTGAATGCTGGAACAGTGACAACATCAGTGCCATTGCCATGGCATCGGCAGAAACAGGCACGCCAGTCATATTTCAGGCAAGTCCCGCCGAATACAACACAATGGGAGGAGCGGATATTCTGCACGACATAATTTGCCATACGCAATGGTATACTGGGACATCCGGCCTATACAAAGCCTTACGCAGAGAAGATAATGATCTCCAGGGCGGGACAGATAACTCCCCTGCACTACCATGTCCACAAGACGGAGGACATAATAAACCGCGGCGGCGACAGACTGGTTTTCCAGTTCTACGGCCATTCAAAGGAAGATCCCTGCGAATTGGACAGGGACTGCACAATAGAGGTCCCTGGGGACGGCAGGCTGCACAGGCTCAAGGCCGGCGAACGCATTTCGATATGTCCCGGCGAATCAATGACCCTTCATCCCGGTGTGTTCCATTCCTTCCAGGCTGAAGATGACGATGTGGTAATAGGCGAGGTTTCTGCAGTCAATGACGACCATTCAGACAACATCTTCCACGGCAGGCAGCTGCGCTTTCCGGAAATAGATGAGGACGAGGCGCCGCTGCATCTTCTGGTCAGCGACTATGCAGGCTGGAAGCAGCCATAATACGGCATTTTTTTCACAATGCTTCGTTATTCATTTGTACACAGCCTGTCATGGATGATGAAGCGAGGTTAGTTTTTATACACATAATTTTAAATGTAACGAATACAAACAAAAGAGGAGTAATGAAGTTAATGAAAATCAAAATTGTCAAAAAAATCCTGTTTTTTCTATTAATTGCCTTCACGGTGTCATTTGCCCAGAACCTTATCAAGGATCCGGATGTAAATCTGCAGCCTCTGTCACCTGAGTTCAGGATTTCCGAAGACAAGGTTCTCGGAACTGTGGAATCCTTCACGGAAAACTACACATGGAACAAGTGCATCAAGGTAGAACTCAAGAAGTTCAGGGAAAACAAGGGATTCTACAGTTCAAATGTGGGTGTTACCATCGGCGGCGATGCCAAGACAATTGGATTTCCATGCAAGCCCGGCACAAAATACAACTTTTCACTGGAGGCAAAGGGCACAGCCACTCAGATACTCCTGCTCTACAGCGAATGGGACGACAAGGGCAAAAGGACCAAGAAAAACACAAACATACATGTATTCAAGCCCCAGGAAGACTGGACTGTATACAAGGGGCATTTCACCACGGCAGCCAACAGCAAAAGAGCCGCGCTTGTCGTTCAGTTCTGGGATGCCAGGGGCAAGGACCTGACCAAGTTCAAGAACAAGGTCGGGGATTATGTCCTTATTGACAAAATATCCATTGAAGAGTCCACTGAGCATTCCGTGTTCTCGGCCAAGCCAGAAACTGCCATTGCTAAAGGACCTCTGCCTGTAGTGGTCATGGCAGGCGATTCACCGGAGAACGCCCCATGGCATGACAACTTCAGGGATCTTATAAGCGACAAGCCGGCCCGTTTCCCCAGCAAGGTGCGCATCTATGCAGATGACAAGGCCATGCACATTGACATCAAATACATGGGCGCAGCGCCGTATGTTAAAAAAGCGGAAGACGGTTCACGCGGTGTATGGAACAACGATCTGGCAGAAATATTCCTTGAAAACAAGCCCAACAACCAGATATTCAATCAGTTCGTGGTAGCAGCATCCGGAGCCCGCTGGATGTCTGTCGCCAACAACAAAACGGATTTCAACAGCTGGTCAGCCGAAACAAAGGTTCTCGAAGACGGCTGGGAGGCCTCCTTAACACTTCCCTATGCCTGCCTGGGAATGTCCGGCAAACCGGTCGACGGCAGCTACATAAAGTTCAACATTTGCCGCGAACACAGAGTAAAGGGTACTTTCACAAAGCTGGATCCGACCAAGGGCAACAGGCTTGCCAGCCACAGCATTGTCGACAACTCATCACTTGTATTCTGCAATGGGGAATACGGCGACCAGAGCAAATGGGCGATTCTTTTCTTCGGAAACATGCAGAAGTATGTGGACGATGTAGTCAAGCAGCTCAAAAATCAGGAATTCATCACCAAGGCAAAGGCTGTTTCACTGAGCAATCCGGCACAGGCTCTGGCAGAGTTCAACGCATTGATCGAAGCTGACAGGATGTACTCCCTTTCACAGGAAAAGTTCATCATCACTGAAGTTCCACCCCACAAGGACACGGACATACCGTTCCTGCCCCAGGAATTGAACGGGCCTGCCACAGAAGTGAAAGTACGCGCCGCCATAAATGAAAAAAGACCCGTAGCCTTCGCCCTGGCCAACATGGGAAAAGAATACAACGAATACCGTGTCACCCTGGTGCGGGGGTGGCGCAGACTCGAACCTCAGAACGAATACTATACACTTGCAAAGGGACTTGAAACTGCGAACGGCGAACTGTTCCCCTTGGAAAAGATATCACTCAAGCGCGGTGTTATGTACAGGGACGCCACAAGAGGAAAGCCGGGCAGGCGTTTTGACCTGCTGGATGAGCTTTCATCATCAGGTGTAATTCCTGTTCCCGGAAGACAGGCCGGTCTGCTGTGGATAGACTTTGACTGCAGGGGAGTCAAGCCCGGAATATACAAGGGACAGCTGCGTGTCACTCCCCTTGGAGACAACAACTACAAGGGATACAAGCATGTCAAAAATGGTCTCTCCATAACAGACGACACCAAGACCATATCCATTGAACTTGAGGTCCTTCCCTTCGAACTGAACGAAGCGGACTTCCCCCTGCACGCCTGGCGCACAGCATTCACGGACTACCAGTACGATTTCATGAAGGACTACGGATGCGTAATGTACATGATAACTCCATGGTACTTCTGCTGCAAGTTTGACGCAAACGGCAATATAACCTCGGAAGACCCCAGGGAGTTTCTTATTCCCCACATCAAGTTCCTCAAGGAACGCATAGGCAACGGCATTCCCGGATTCCGGAAAGTTCTGGTAGGATATTCAGCATACAGCGTTTTCAGGGATGTTCACATCAAGAGAAACAACAAGCACATCGTGTACGATTCCCCCCAGTTCTGGAACGCATACAAAAACTGGCTGAAGTATGTTGACAGGCTCATTACAGCAAACGGCTTTTCAAGGGATGAGTACTCTGTTGAACTCATTGACGAGCCCAACCCCAACAGCACAAGCAGCAAGGAAATACAGATTGTCTTCTCAGAGGCGAAGAAGGCCATTCCCGACATGAATGTAACCGCCACGAACGGAGAAAGACACTATTTCGAACTGGTCGAGCCTTATTCAGATAACTGGATGTTCTCCCAGCATATATTCACTGAAAACAAAGAAAGGGCTAAGACAAAGGCATTCCGCAAGCCCGGCAGACAGGTTTCCATGTACGCCTGCGGCACAAACATGCGCCAGGACAACTACAGATACTACAGAATGATCGCCTGGAAAGCCGCAAATGTCGGCGGAGATTTAGTCTCACTGTACCAAATGTTCAGCCAGCAGCCTGGCGTAGACTTTTCCAAGGACATGGGAGATGTTGTGGCATACGACACAGGAGACAAAATGCTCCCATCCATACGGCTTGAAAATCTCTTAATAGGCATGAACGATATCAGGTATCTGCGCCTGCTTGAACGTCTGGCAAAGGGAAATACCAAAGATGCAGCTGCAGCCAGGTCCTTCCTGGCCAAGGCCACTGAAAATGTCTCCCTTGCCAGCCCCCACGATTCAACCGTGGCTGATGCAACCAGGAAAGAGGCAATAGAACTGATACTTAAGCTCATGAAGTAATTTCAAAAATATCATCGGAATGCGCATCCACGCGCATTCCACACTATTTTTGAAATTGCCTTTCATTGAAAACAACAAACTGCAAACAATTTTTTTATAAAAAAGCACAAACATTTCACCCTGATAGAATTATTAGTCGTCATAGCCATAATTGCAATACTTGCTGCCATGCTGCTGCCGGCATTGAGCAAAGCAAGGAGCAAAGCCAGGTCCATAAGCTGCACGAACAATCTAAAGCAGCTTGGGCTGAGCGAGCTTCAGTACAACATGGACTTCGAGGACCAGTTCCACGGATGGGCGGTACAGGGAGTATACCTTTCAGAGTTTAACACAATATCGAGCGTGGGCTGGTCAGTGTTTCTGGCAGAGCATAAA
Source organism: Lentisphaeria bacterium (assembly GCA_045606125.1). Classification (GTDB taxonomy): domain Bacteria; phylum Verrucomicrobiota; class Lentisphaeria; order Oligosphaerales; family Oligosphaeraceae; genus RGIG3456. The sequence goes on from JAZURH010000228.1 coordinate 6,631, forward strand.
TACACGGAAAGACCCGGCAGCGAAAAATCCATGTTTTTCGACCCGGGGCAGACTGAACGTCCTGACAACGAATACAGTTCTTCAGGAAAAGCGTGGGACAAGTACTACAAATACAACAACTACAGCTGCAATGCCGACATAATGAAGACATGGGCAGGCAGCATAAACAGTGGGAAAGTTGTTTCCTGCATAAAGCAGCAGACAATAGTCGCCCCGTCAAAGAAGGCACTTTTCCTCTGTGCTTCACAAAGATTGTCCAGCGGTGTTGTTGCTGAAGGTAAAGTCAACCAGTCAGCAGACGTCAATGCCTGGAAGACAGACTCGTCCTGGCACAGATTCATGTATCCCCATAACAACGGTTCCAATATATGCATGATAGACGGACATGTTGAATGGTTCTCACGTTCAAAGCAGATGGTCTGGAGCAACGGTGCATCCCAGCTCACCTCACCAACATCATCAGGAAACTGGTAATACAACCGACTTAACAGACAGACGCCCACCGGCTTCCGGTGGGCGTTTTTCGTATATTCATTCAAAAGCATAAACCGGCACTATTATTGACTTCCACACTTGCAAAAGTCACTATTTCACTGTAGAATACAATCATGCTGCTTGATGCTTAAACTCAATATATCCTGAAGTCGGAAATATTTACAACAATGGAGGGTATGCAAATTATGAAAATCCTAATTCTGCTAATCGCCCTATTCCTATGCCCGCTATTCGGAAAAACACTAAAAAATCCGGACAACAATACTCTGTGGATGGAAGATTTCAAAGATTTCAAGACTGTTGACAATCTTGCATCCGCATATTGGAAAGGAAACATCTGGTACGGCAAGGACATTGAATGCGAAGAACAGGAAAAAGGGACATCCTTCACGCCCACCGGAAAACAGGGTGAACTGAAAACTATGATCCCCCTTAACAAAGAATATCCCTGGCTTGTCATCGACATAGCCAAAGTGTCACTTTCCAACGGGTACAACAGTGTCGCCTTCGGCTATTTCAAGGGTTCCGCTGATATAATAGGCGCCACAAGGGAAATAACGCCGGCCGTCTTCCTGGCAAAAATATTCAATGATACCACAAAAAGCGGTACTGCATCCATGACTACATACATGTATGGTGCTGCATTGACGCTCAACAGCATGAAACTTCAGCGCAAACCGGATGCTCTTCCGGAAATAATACAGGAAAAAGCTGCTGTACCGGGAGAACTGAACAAAGGAGACAGAATCATTTTCAGAGTGACAACTGCAAGAAAAGTCAAGGACATATCATTGCAGTTCCATGACAGCAAGGGCAGACCGGTTTTTCTGAACGGAAAATCGAATCTCCAGCTGCTGCCGCCCGGTGACGATGACTGTATCTGGGAGGCTGCAGTGGATGTGGAATCCCTGGTGCTCCCTGATAAAAAAGCAGCATGGCAGACGAAGGCTCTGATACTTGGCGGACAATTCAGAAAACCTTACATATTCAATGTCAATCTTAAAAAAGGAACGAACAAATGAGACTGTTTGTATTACTGACATTTTTTGCCGGTCTGATATTCGCAACGGGAATAAGCATAGATGGACGCCTTGACGAAAAAGAATGGGCACATGCGAAAGAATACGGGGGATTCCGCAATCTGAAGGGACGGGAACAACTGAAAAACCAGCCCACCTGGTTCAAGCTTATACAGGCGGACAACGGCGTCTATGTGGGAGTCAACTGCACAGAACCCAACATTGCAGGGATAAAGGAACCGGAAAAACTGCCTGAAAATCACGGGAATGTATTCAACCGCGATCACATAGAACTTTTCTTCTCCCCCGCCAAAGACAGGGACTCGTACTACCAGTTCGCCATAGACATCGGAAACTCAAAATGGTGCCAGTATTTCGTGGAGGGTGGAAACTCAGCCTTTGAAAAGTTCCACTGCCTCTGGGAAAGCGCAGTCCACAGGGGAAAGGATTTCTGGAGCGTTGAAATATTCATTCCCTACAGTGCCTTTTATCACACATTCAGCAGTGACCTGGCTTCGGAATGGTACATCAATGTAGGCAGGCAGCGCAAAAGCGCAAAACCTCTTGAGACCACATGCTGGTCGCCCCTTGTGGCATCATTCACAGAACCCTACAACTTCAACACGGTCAGGGGCTTCAAGCCGAAGACTCCCGCTATGGACTTCTCCATACGCGGCATGAAATATACAGTCACAGGAGAAAAGGATGGCTTCCTCAACGGAACAGTGACAATAGACCTTGCCACAACAGTTGCAAAGAAGGCCGGCAAGATTGACTTGGGCAGCCCTTTCAACTGCACTCTGAAACATCCGGCACTGAAAAATGGCAACAATGTGCTCAATTTCACGAATATCAAAGTTCCCGCGGATTCAAACGGCAAATTCTTTTCCACCAAAATAGACTTCGGTGAACTTGGAGGGCGCTACTACAAGTTCATGATACAGTACATTCCCTGCGTCATCAAACTTGATACACCCTGCTACAGAAACAGTTTCTATCCGGACGAAACACCTGAATATATTGAAGGAACACTTTTCGCAAATGTGGAAAACGGAACAGAAATAACCATGACAATTGCGGGAGCAGGTCTCGACCAGAGCAAAAAACTGAAAATCACTGATGGAAAGGTCAATTTCTCCTTTGATGCAGGAAAAATGGAAATAGGCACTGCGCTTATCACAGTGAATGCGGGGAAATACACCTCAAAACTTGAAGTCAAGCGTCTTCCCATGCCTGCAAACGGGCAATGGTCAAGGATAAACCGCGAAGGAGTATATGTCCGCAACGGCAAGCCTGAATTCTTCCTCGGTTGGCGGGGTGGCGAAGGATATCTGGTAAGCAAAAAAAATCTCAAGCGCTGGCCCCATGCCAAAGACAGGTGCCCTGTGGTCAACTCTCTGGGAAGTGAACTTTGGATAGATAATCTTGTCAAGCCCGAGATGCCCAGGGCGACCAGGGATGTGGAGCCATCCCCGGAATACATGGCCAAGCTCCGTGAACAGATACTCAAGCACAAGGACAAGAACCTGATGGGATGGATGCTGGGCGAGGAGCCGGAATGCAGAAACATATCCCCGGTCTACCTGAAATACGCCTACGACCTGATAAAGGAACTGGATCCCTACAATCCTGTAATATGCTGCACCAGGTCTCCCAGAGAATATATCGGAACAGCGGACCTGTTCCGGGTACATCCTTACCTCAGCCCGGTTGAAGACGAAAAAGGCAACAGAAAGATGAAGAGCCCCACATTCATCGGCAAGGTATGTAACGAAGCATCCGAGGCCGGACAGGGAAGAAAAGGACTGTGGGTCACGCTGGGATTCTTCGCATACAATTTCATCAATTCATGGGCCACGCCTCCAAACTACGATGAATGCAGCTGTATGACATGGACAGCAGTAATAAACGGAGCAAAGGGTTTCTTCACATACATCTACTACCAGACATTTGAAAGCCACGAGCTTATGCTCGCCTCGGATTTCCTGTACATATCCCTGGACAGGCTGAGCGGATACATCATGAGCAATGAAGCCGACGGGGATGTGGATGTGATTTCAGATTCTCCAGTGGAAGCCAGAATAAAAAGAAAGGATGGCAGATACATACTTATAGTCTCCAATCAATCCCCAGCCCCTGCAGATGCCACCATAACTTCATCTCTGTTAAAGAGCAGGCTTCTTGAATTCCGCGGAGACAGGACCTTCACGCCGGAAAAGGGCAGACTTGAGTTGAAACTTGCCCCATACGAGGCCTTTGTACTGACAACACACAAAGAAGATGAAGGCCTGGAGAAACTGTCCAGCCTCCGCGCAAAAGTGAAGGAGCACAATGACAAGGCAGCCAACTCAGGCAATATTCTGTACGGACGCGGCAGAGAAATAGAATTCAGCACCGGTTCAAAAACATTCTTCACAGGAAACTCATCCGTACTCAAGAATCTGCTTACAAATGGTGTGGATCACGATCTGGCATGGCGCTCAAAAACACTTAACAATTCATTGGAAATGATATTCCAGGCATTTGATCCGGTATTCAACCGCATTGTCATACACGGCGCATTGCTGGATGGACTTGAACTCTACAGCTGGGAAAGGGGCAAGTACAACAAACTTCAGCCGGACGAAGTCAAAAAAGAACAATTCCGCACAGAGTTCATCTTCAAGGAAAAGCAGGAGGTTGTAAAACTTAAATTGCAAATACCAAAATACAGAGCTGAACTTTACGAAGTCGAAATGTATTGAATGCCGCTGAGCAGCTTCCATGTCTCCTGTTGGAAAAGGAAACATGGAGGCTGCAGATTCAGGTCTGATACTCATGTGCGGCATCCATGCTTTCTGAAAAGCAAGATTCATTTCCCATTTTACGGGAAAATGAAAATCAAACAACTTGCATAAAAAAAATCCACGGCTATATTTAGCGCAAAGTTATTAGTTTTGGCTCTCTCCAGGGTTATTTCCTCCTCCCATTCCCAATCCTGGAGAGGGCTTTTTTTCATACTGCGGCCGTTCATTGACTGCGGCCGTCCACCCGGCGGTGCCTCATGTCCAAACGAGCTTTTGCTGTCATACCGTGCTATAATGAAGGGCCAGTCCTGCGCAAGACACTGGAAAATGTACTTGCCCTTGGCATCTGTGAAATTGTGGTAGTCGACGACGGTTCCGTAAACGAAGTCCACCAGTACATCAGCGATCTGCCGGTTCATTGTCTCAGGCACTGCATAAATCTGGGCCAGGGAGCGGCGCTCCAGACTGGAATGGACTACGCAAAAAAAATGGGAGCGGACGCAGTTATACATTTCGATGCAGACGGGCAGCACGATGCAAAAGACATACAGAGATTTCTTGATGCCCTGGACGACTGCGACATTGCACTGGGTTCAAGATTTCTCCGCAAGGAAGACACTGCAGCAGTCCCCTTCGGCAAACGCATGATGCTTCGCACGGCCCGCATAGTAAATCTGATATTTTCAGGTCTCTGGTTGACGGACGCACATAACGGATTCCGGGCTCTGGGGAAAAAAGCCCTGGACAGCATTGACCTGACGGAAAACCGTATGGCACACGCCACGGAGATACTTGGCCAGATACGCAGGGCAAAGCTTAAAGTCAAAGAATTGCCGGTCAGGATAAACTATACGGAATATTCAAAAGCCAAGGGCCAGAAGTGGTACAATTCCCTTAACATAATCCTTGATCTTATCATAAGCAGAATCTTCTGAGGTCACCATGATTCCAATAAAGATATTTCTTCTTCTGCTGCTGGGTGTTTCCCTGGTGATGTCCATACTTGTCCTGAAAAACAAACTTTTCGGGCGTCTGTTCTTCAGCGTCCAGTTCATAATCGGCGCATTCTTTGTCATAGTGCCTGATTTCAGCAGCCGCATTGCAAGCTATCTGGGCGTTGGACGCGGCACTGACCTGCTGCTCTATCTTCTTATCATGCTGTTCTACATAACAGCGCTGGCCTTCACTGCAAGACTGCGGAAAACAGAACGCAGCCAGACTTTGATGGTACGCGCATTCGCCATTGAAAACGCAAAAAAGCCTGACAAATGAAAATTGCATTCATCACCCCTCCCCTTCTCCAACCGAATGCTCCCTACCCCGCAATGCCGGTACTGAGCGGATGGTTCAGAAGACAGGGCTTTGATGTAAGCCAGCACGATTTTTCAATCAAACTGCTGCTGAAAATACTTTCACCCGAAGTTCTTGAAAAGGCAGCCGAAGCAGCCGGTGAAATGCGGGGTGATACCCTGGAATATTTCAGGGATACTGCGCAGGACTACTGCCGCACTCTCCCCCATGTGATCGCATTCCTGCAAGGCAGAGAGCAATCGCTTCAATGGAGAATCGCCGCCAGGACATATCTGCCCGAAGGTCCCTACTTTGCCTCACTTGATCCGGAGGGATTGGGAGAGGATGCCGAAAATGAAAATCTTGAGTTCAGTTTCGGCAGACTGGGTACTTGCGACAAGGCAAAGCATATTGCCTCGCTATACCTGGATGATGTTTCCTCATTTATTTCACAGACACTTGATCCGGACTTCACACTGGGTAAATACGCCGAAAAGCTGACACTATCCCTTCCATCCTTCGAGCCTGTTCTCAAACGACTGGAAAATCCTGTTCCAACCCTGTTTGACCGATTCACCGATGATCTGACGGAAAAAATGCTGAAAGACCGTAATCCGGACTGGGTGGCAATCACAGTACCTTTCCCCGGAACACTGTACGGTGCACTGCGCATTGCACGACATGTAAAAAAACATTCCAATGCAAAAGTGGTGATCGGCGGCGGTTATGTCAATTCTGAACTGAGAGAAATAGAGGAAAGACGCATATACGACTATATAGACTGCATTTCATACGATGAAGGATTCACGGACCTGTACAGAACTTTCACTGGAAAACAGGAAGCGCCGCCACCACCGTCAGTCCTTGCACCTGATTACACAGACCTGGACCTGGACGACTATTTCTCAATGGTGGAAATGGCAAACCCTATGCACCGCATATGGACGGACGGACGGTGGGCAAAAATGCAGCTTGCAAGAGGATGCTACTGGCATAAATGCGCCTTCTGCGATCTTGCTCTGGACTATATATGCCGCTATGAATCCGCCCCACCCGGAGAAATAGCTGATGAAATGGAAAAGATCATCAAGGATACCGGTCTTACAGGATTCCATTTTGTAGACGAAGCGCTTGCCCCTTCCCTTGTACGGGAACTGTGCAGGGAAATCATCAAACGCAAAATGAGCGTCACATGGTGGGGAAACATACGCTTCGACAAGTCCTTTACAGGCGAACTTGCGGAACTTATGGCGGATGCAGGATGCATTGCAGTAACGGGTGGTCTGGAATGCGCGCAGAACAGACTCTTGAAACTGATGAACAAAGGAATTACCACTGAAAGTGCCGAAACCGCAATGACCGCGTTCAGAG
>JAZURH010000229.1:0-3954 GCA_045606125.1 Lentisphaeria bacterium
TGCCACGACATAATCCTTTGTATAAGTCACACACCAGGCATCTCTCAGACCATTCGAAGTACCAGTCTTCCATGCCGCATCCAGCTCCGTGTTCTTTATCCTGGCCATGCGAAGCATTCTTGACAGCATGACAACGCATGATTCTGAAAACACACGCCTGCTATCTCTATCACCACTGTCCTGCAGAAAAGTTATCCTGCCGGCCTGTCCATTTCCGGCAAGAACAGAATATGCCCCCGCCAGCTGAAGAAGAGAATGCCCGGCAGTGCCAAGAGCGATAGTAAGTCCCTTGTCCTCCGCTATTTTCTTTCTGGATCCTCTATCAGAGGTGACAAGTCCAAGTTCGGAAAACAGATCAAGCACCCGTTCAGTACCCAATCTCTCCAACAGGCGTATCACCGGGGTATTAAGCGAATATGACAGTGCGGTCGACGCCTTGACATCTCCACGGAAAGTACCGTCATAATTTGAAGGAGAATATGATCCGTATGTCAATGGGGCATCCCGCAGCATAGTGTCCTCGGCAATAATACCTCCATCAATAGCCTCGGCATAAATGAACGGCTTCAATGTGGATCCGGCGCTTCTTACAGCAACAGCGGCATTTACCTGACCATCTACTGGATCTTTGAAATCAAGTGTCCCCACCATTGACAGCACCCGGGAACTGCCAGCCTTCAGGACAACACATGCGCCATCCTTTACATCAGGAGCCTGTTTCTTGTATTCCTTCAGAATTTCAGCCACCTCCCTTTGCAGCGCCATGTCCAGGGATGTCCTGATTTCAAAAGCATGTCCGGCCTCCCGCCTTGCATGGCGCAGAACCATATCCATTTCAGGATGATTATTGGCTGAATAGAACGAGGGTTCACTGAAATCCCTCATGTACAGGGGCATCCTGAAAACCTCATACGCATTGCTTCCCGGTATTTTGCCTTTCTTCTCCATTCTGCAAAGCACATTCCACTGCCTCGTCCTGGCCCTGTCAAAATGCCGGTCCGGCCTGTATCTGTTCGGGCTCTGTGGAAGTCCCGCCAACAGGGATGCCTCTGCAATATTGAGTTCCGAAGCGTTCTTTTCGAAATAGTATCTGGCTGCAGCCTGTATGCCGTAGACCTTTCCACCAAAAGGTATCCTGTTCACATACTCTTCAAGTATCCTGTGCTTGTCATAGAGTCTTTCCAGTTTTCGGGCCTCCGCTATCTGGACAAACTTGTCCGTGAATGTCTTTTTGCGTCCGTCCCTGTCAAGAGATGCAAGCTGCATTGTTATTGTTGATGCTCCGGAAACTATCCTGCCATTGACAATATCTGTAAATGCAGCGCGCAGTATTGCCTTGTATGACACTCCTCCGTGTTTCCAGAATCCGGAATCCTCAACAGCAAGAATGGCATTTATAAAATCAGGCGAGACCTTTTCCAGGGGAACATGCTCGCGCATCTGGTAATCATAGGTCCGCTCCACGCTAATGAGATTACCGTCATAACCGTAGTACTTGCGCACAGGCGTGCGTTTTTCCAGGCGCGCCAAAGCATCACCCGCCATACACGGCATTGCCAGCCATACGGCGCAGCAGGCCAGAACACAGGAGATCAGCACAGCACATGCCGTAAGGAAATACACATTCCTGAATATGGATAATTTGCAAGTCATGCAGAAAATCGAAAAAAAGCGGACATTTATCCGGATATCAACGGATTTTCATGGCTGTCCCGCCCGTAAAACCCGTTACTGCTGTTTCACGGGCGGTTCAAGGTTCATTTTTCTATTATGATTTTTTCCGTCGGGAATGTCCTGCCTACAGTTGAAGGATCGTACATATCCTCCATGGAAATACCGGGAATGGCAAACTCGCCGGGGGTAACAGCCCTGATGGAATAACTAACAGTGCAGCCGCCTGCATTACTGGTCATAAAGAGCAGGAATCTGTCCTGCAGATTTTCGGAATGCTGCGCGTAATAACCATTGTTTTCAGAAATTACAATATTGTTTCTTGTAGCAAAGCCGCTGCTTTCAATGGCAAATCCTCCGGGAAGCAGATCCACCAGGACAGCGTTCTCTATACTGTGGGCATGAACTGCCTTGATCCTGACAGTTACAAGATCACCGCATTTGACCTTAGAAACAGGCGCACCGTTTTCATCAAGATAGGTCTTGGATATTTCAACGCTTCCACCGGAAAGCGCATTCAATGGAATACCGCGGGACACTGTCTTAAGGATGATGTTGCCGTTGCCTATATTCTCTATCCTGTCAAAATTGTCCACATCGATGCTTCCGGAAACCACACGCATTTCCTCAACCCCATTTCTGGTGACGCGCACCTCGCCTGGCTTGGATGAATATTTTGCGCTGTATGCAGACAGTCCATAGACAGCCCAGGCATTTGTTCCTGTAACTCCCCAACCGCTGCCGTCATTGCGGGACATCTGCAGAAGCTCCATGGCCATTTCAGTGACAATTTCGTTTTCCGGGAGAATTTCCATTGCAATTGACAATGCCATGGCGAGACGCATGGCTTCAGAACTGAAATACCATAATGATTCACATGAACGCCAGGCCTTGTTTTCAAGTGCCCTGTAAGCGAGAGGAAGTCCCTCTGAGGTATACCCGGCTTTTACCAGAGACGCACCGGCCATGAACATTCCCATATCCGGAACTGCATCTTTTTTCTGGTAAACCATCAGCATACTCTTAGCGCCGAAATTATCTCCCATCAATGCCAGAACATAACTGGAATATGCACGATTAAAGCTGAATGAAGAACTTTTGACATTATTGCGCAAAAAATATTTCACATAATCATATACTTTCTTATCGGCATAAGGCGTTTTAACCAGAGCAAGGAAATGAGCGGCAAATATACTTGCTTCATGCCAAATATCCTTGGAACCCGGCCATTCTGCAAATCCATAGTATGTCCTGAGCATGGACAGAACCCTGCGCACGGCATCCTCTATTCTGGCGTCGGACTGCTTCGCCAAAACAGGATTTATGATATCCTGCGCGGCAAGCCTGTCCGCCGCAAGCAGCGGGAATGCACATGAAACAGTCTGCTCCAGGCAGCCGTATGGATACTCGTTAAGCCATGCCATGGAATCCTTTGCTCCGATTGAAGGAACAATAGATACGCTGGCCTTGCTTTCATACAGTTTTTTCCACTTTACGCCCTCCGGAACATACACCCTGCCCGGCTTAAGGACAATTATGCGGGAATCCGTCACAGGCGCCTGTGATGCACGCACATTGACATATTCCTCACCGGATACACTGCGTCCTCCGATCTCAAGTGTGTACTCTATGCTGTGGGCACCGTCTTCCACAGCAGAAAAATCAAACTTGATGTTTTCCGTTGCTCCCTTGTTTATGCTGAATCGTTTTGTTCCGGTACCGCGCAGTCTCAAGCCCTTACCGCATTTGACGCTAAGCACCGCATCGCTCTTTTCATATTCATGGTTGAAAACCTTGAACATTCCCTCAAAACTATCACCGGCTGCTGCTATGGATGTAATCAAAGGCAGGACTCCGGCCTTCTCACGCATCCTGACCTCGCTGAACGCGGCTCCGCTTCGTTCTCCGGCAGCGGCAACTGCCATTATGCGCATTGCTCCGGTGTGATCCGGCAGTTTCATTTTCACCCTGGCTGTGCCATTTTCAAATCTAACGGCAGGCAAAGCCACAATTGCGCTTTTTCTGTTTTTCAAGTGTTCCATCCGGATGCCAGTGATCGCACCATCACCGCCTATCTTCCGTGGAGCGCGCATGGCCTCCCGGGAAAATATCTGGGAGTAAATGTCGCTCGTAGTAAAATCACAATAGTATTTTCCATGGAAAAACTTGAAAATATCCGGAGTCTCATAATCGGTGAGAGAAAGTATACCTTCATCAACGGCAAATATCTGGACAGTTCCACCGGACAGGGTATTGCCTTCAGGAAGCGTGACGGCAATTTCT
>JAZURH010000230.1:0-5538 GCA_045606125.1 Lentisphaeria bacterium
CTTGCTGTTGTCTTCCTAAGACCGCTTGGCCTCCGACTTTCCACTGCCCCTGAGTGACAGGGTATTTGCCTATGTAAAAGTCCTTTGTCAGAGTCTTGCGGTGCTCGACTTCAACATAGCAATTTTCCCCATCTCTTGCGCTCATGGTGAACGTGCCCTTTTCCACCTTGACCATATCAAGTGCCACATTTCCGGGAAGAATAATTGTGCCATCAAATGCAGCCTGAACAGATGTCTGATTCACTGGTATTTGAGATGATGACTGATTCTTTTTCATCTGCTTAAGTTCAGACTTGAGCCCGGCAAGTTCAGCCAAAACAGTTTCATCTGAATCCTTAATCCCCTGATATCGAATCATTTTTCCGCTCTCCTGATAATGTTACATATACAGTCACAAAAACTAAAATAACTTATATTCGGATTGCTATTTCAAAAGCAAATATAATAAAAATAAATTGTATTCACTGTTTTTTATTTTTGTGCATTTTAAGCAAGTTTACACTTGCGGCGCAAAGCGGAAAATGCTACAAAATCTTAGAAAAATCTGCTGAATTTCAATTTAAGTTCAGCCAGAGCGGCCTTGTCAAAGGAGGCATTGAAGCGTTCGCAAATTTCGGCAAAGATTCTGGCCGATGTATCGGAGGCGGCTCCGCCCTCAAGATCGCCGGCAGTCCGCTCTTTGCTGACTTCAATATCCATGATACGGCTGACAAGAGGGACGGAGGAAATGCCCTCCAGTTTCACTCCGTCCGTATTGGGCATGCGCACAGTTATGTCAAGCAATGCATCAGGATGATTTATCAGTGTGAACAACTGTCCTATTACAGACATTGAGGACATCACGGCATGAGCCAGACTTTCAGACTGTATAGCATGTCTGCTGCTCTGCCCGTCAGGGAAAATGGCGGCCGCATAAAAAAGCCCGTTCTGATACATCTCCCAAATGGCGCTTACTTTGCCGTCCCCGGTACGCAGTCCGCATATTGAGTCATTTGTTGCAAAACTTTCCACACTGCAGTCAGCGCAATCCCATGGCAGCTCCCTTATGGCAGGCCTGTCCAATGCGTCAATGGCACTGCGAAGATCCGTGAGGCTTATATCGTCAAACATCTCCTGAGGCATACAAATAACCTCAAAGTAAGGATCCCTCTGCATTGCATTCTTTCCTGCCTTTTCAACAGCCCTCTGCCGGCTGCGCTGTACCAGAGAACGCATCACATCCTGTTCGGGATATTCGGTCTGCCTGTCCTCGTAAAGTATTCCTCTCAGCATTCTTCCCAGCATCTGCCGCTGGTTCCTGAGAGCTCTGTTTATAAGCAGATGCAGTTCCGATGCCTTTGTGGCGGCCTTGCTCCGGGCGTCAGGCGTACGCACATAAAATACACCGGACTGCAGTTCATGCTCGCAGGTATTACTGCATACATGAGGCATCTCCCTGAAGGGATATATGACAAGCACCACATACTGCTTTCCATCCAGAACAGGCCTCACCACATCCAGAGATATGGGAGGATCTGCGTAGGATGCCAGAGTCTGCCCCACTGCACTCGGATCAAAGGAGCTTGCCTCCTCCACACTCATGCCATCATACTTTTTAGGATTTCCATTTTCATCCTCGCCCACGCCTATGACAACATAGCCGCCGGATGTATTTGCCAGCGCAATGGCATGCCTTGCAAACTTTGCACGCCCCGCCCGTCCTATAGTATTCCAATTCTGGGGTGCCTTGAAATCTATCTGCTGATTCTCAAGCCCGCAATAGACTATCTTTCCCCAGTCATCATGTTCCGCGCTGACTTTCATGAATATGCCCTCCTGTACTCGCAGCGCAATATACCGCTCATTGGTATTTTATCCACATGAAAAAATGTCTGCATCTATTTTTCAAATACCAGAAGAGCATACCCGGCAAAGGACGGGAGCTTCACACGGCAATATCCTTCTGCAATTTCAAAGGGCAATTCAGTTCCGTCTCCGGCGGAAAACACGCGACTGAATCCGCCCCCGTCCGTCCGCAATGCGACAACTGCATTGTTCACGACAATCCGATCCTCTACTGCATCCGCCCCTCCCCGTCTTTCCGGGCAGTATGCCAGAAGATGCACCAGAGCACCATCCTCCCTGAATTGGAGGAAAGCCCTGGCAAAACTGGGCAGGCCATCAGTCCTTAGCTGTGGTTCCGGGCACAGCTGTTCAAGTATATTCTGCACAAGGTCCCTGTGCTGCCTGGGCGCCTTTGAGGCATAGCCCTTGAATAATTCAGCAGCAATATACACTATGCCGTTCTTCTCAAGCAGGAAGGGAACCGTGTCCATGCCCATGGGGGCAGAATAGCTGTTTGGGCGCAATCCGTCCCATCCCCTTCTTATATCCGGCTTCACGCATCGCATCTCCACAGCTGCGCCGTCAGCAGCCTTTGTCTCGAATCCATCCGCATAAAGCGCCATGGGCATTTCAGGAAGCCCACCCGAAAATCTGCCTTCGGGGAAATAAAACATCTGGTCATAGGGATACGGTCCATCATAAACGGCAGGCCAAAGTTCATCAAGGGCAAAGTTATCCTGCCCGGGAGCAAGTCCGGATGTACCGGTCGCCAGAATCCTGCCGCCTTTCTCCAGATGACTGCGGACACGATCTGCGATTTCCGGTGTGAACACCACATCGTCCGGGAATATCAGCAGTCTGTACCTGTCCCATTCCACAAAAGTGGTCACCACATCGAACTGCACCTTCAATTCCGTAAGCAGCCTGACAGCAGCCTGAACAGATACGGAAAAGGGGAATGTCTCCCCAAGAGATTTTGCGCCGACTACTGCGATTTCAGTTTTATTCCAGGCCCCGATGGTCCACTTGTCATATTTGCGCACTTCATCATACACCTGGTGGATACGCTCCGCCACTGGGGCAGGCCAATCATAGCCGGGATGCATGTGATCCGCAATGTCAGGGCGCATTCCATGTGCCATGCCGTAAAACATGTCATATTCCAGCCCTTCTTTTGTGCGCAGACCGCCAAAGTCCCCCCAGTCATTGAAGCGTCCCGTCATGTTAAGGATCTGCTTTCCCCCTGCCATGGCTGGCAGATAATGGGCCATCACTGGCAGACATTCGTATCCCCAATCCGCTGTAGGCAGGCATTCCGCCTCAAGATGAGAATTGCATTCAGCCATATCCTCGTAAGGCCTGCCGTTGAAGAAGAAATATGAATCCGGCTTGATGCGGACTATTGCCTCATGAAGACGCTTTGCCAACCGCGTCGCCGAACGGGAACTGAACTCCCTAACCTGCTTTTCATCCTTCGGGTCCAGCCCCACGGATCTCATCATTCCAACGCAAACCGGACATACGCAATCCGTCGGGATAAGACCGTCAAAGAAAAATCCGTCCACCGGATATTCTTCAGCCAATTCCAGGGCCATATTTTCAAGCTGTTCAATGTATCCAGGGGAATTAAAGCACATCTGATAATAGAACGGACTGTCATGCCCCCGTCTATCAGGGAACATGGGTACATTACCCCATTCAGGATGTGCAAACTGCTCCGCTTCGCTCATCAGCACATTGATATATGCCGTAAGCCTTATTCCATTACGGTGGGCCTCCTCACCGATTTCACGGATAATATCCGCCTTCATGCCCGGATGGGGGATGCCATATTTCGTGCGGTAGTAGGCATTTCCCCTGTTGCACCGGGCATGGCATGTTATGAAATCCACGCCCAGGCTTTTAACCCGGGCGATAAACTTTCGGGCAGAGAAACCGGAGGCAAAGTCCGATACATTGGTTTCCGTATGAAAATCGAAAAACAACGAATACCTGAAATCAGTAACGGACATATCCGGTTCCCCTGCTCTGCCCCGCATTTCTTACTTTACTTCAACCACTGACACCGCATCGACCCAGACATCGGATTTGCCGATATTGACGAATGAAACAGGAACCTGGGTTGAATTGAATATCTTATCGGGTGTTGTGAACTCCACAACCTGCTGTCTCCATTCCCTGTCTCCTGACGCCGGCTTCAGCACCCTTGCCTTGAAGATAAAGGAAACCTGTCCCAGACGCTCGGTATAGGGGAATGCCTGAAGCTTGAGCTGACCGTCATCACCTGCAAAACGGCAGGCAAATGTCAGGCGATATCTGGTACCGGGCTTGAGGATCATATCCTGCTGAGCATTATAATACCAGGGCAGCAGTGTTGTCTTATTGGGATAGTTGAAACGGCCGTATGGACCGGACAGAGTCTTCGGGAAAGGCAGAGGCACGGAATGGCCGGGTATGCGAAGCGAATAACGGCCTTCGTAAGGCTTGTTTTCATCAAGTATGCCGCCCAGCGCATCCATGTCCAGCTTGGAATCATCAACCTGTCTGAAGGCATGGACATAATATGTTGGGCTGACGCCCCAATAATCCGCTGCCATGGTCTTGCCTGTATGTTTCTCAAATGAGCCATTGAGAATATTAGGCAGAAGCATAGTTGTCCTTTCCATGCCGTTTACAGTAAGCACGGCTTCCTCAAGTTTCTGCAGTTTCTGGCGTCCCGCCATGGGAACATCCATGCCGAAATATTCGCCGCCCCGGAGAGTCACAGACTCAGGCATTCCGGAAACGGAAATGCCTTCAGGCAGTTTCAGCTTCAGAGGCACTTTGACCTTGTCATCGCCGAAGTTCATAACTGAAATGCGGAGTACATCTTCACCGCCTTCCTGAGGCCAGATGACATCAGCCCGCACCATTTCCTTGCGGGGAGCCCGTATTTGTATAAGGATGGAAGAAGCCCTGTCTGCCGGGACCGCCACACTGAAGACATCGCCCTTGTTTTCAATGGACACCGGTTCGGCCCGCTCACTTTCCATGAGATACGCCAGAGCATTCACAGGCAGAACAGTACCTTCTTCAAGGATGCTCCTGTCAAAGTTCAGCTTCACGCCGGCCTTGCTGTGCTCGTTCCTGATGTTTACGATAATGCCGTAGTAGTCCCTGTCCTTGCGGATGAAATACTTTGCCATCACGCCCACTTCGGAGGGAGTCAGCCCCACATTGTCCCTGAACACGCCGTTGTACATCCAGTCCCGTATGCGTGCACGATGCATTATGAAGTGGCGTGAGTTGCCAGCGTAGATAGGCACATCGGAACGGGCATGGAGATGATACTCCCTGACAGCCTCATCCCAGTTTGGCACGCCGTCTATGGGATGGTTTGCCTCACCGCGGAAGAACTTGATTTCGGGGAATGCAAAGAGAAGCGGTGCGCCATCCAGTGCATCAGGTCCGCTGCGGAGTCCCATTTCCTGGAACTGAAGGAGATAATCCGGTGAGCCTTCACCGTTGACAATGCTCAGGCGTCCGTCCTTCTTTGCCTTGTCATGGAAGTCCGCCAATGTCTTACCCAGACCTATCATCTTTGTTCCGTACTGCTTTCCGTGGGCGTGCTTGTCATTATAGCACTCCACATAGACACATGTCTCGTCATGATAGATGCCGGAAAGTCCGTACTTCATCATATAGTGGTCGTTCATAACGAAGCTTGAATAGTCC
>JAZURH010000231.1:0-5524 GCA_045606125.1 Lentisphaeria bacterium
CCTTCAAAAGATTCAGTTTCTATCTTGACGATCACATCTTCCTCTTCACGGAGCTTGCAAAACAAAGACCCAAACACGCCTTCGACCACTTCTATCTGGCGGCTCTCAAGGAAATCCACAGAAAATACGGCTGGAAAGTCACATTGAACACTTTCTATCACAATGCCCATGAAGAATTTCTGCTGAAAGACATGCCGGATATCTGGAAAAACGAATTCGAAGACAATTCCGACTGGCTGAAAATATCTCTCCACGCATACAGCGAATTTCCGGACAGACCTTATATAGAGGCATCACGCAAAAAATTTCTGGAAGATTATGAACTGATGAAAAATGAAGTCACCCGCTTTGCCGGTGAAAGGACTTTCATAGTGCCACAGGTCCTGCACTGGGGAAACATCAGCACGGGTGTGGCTGAGGAACTGATAAAACTGGGAGGAAACTGCTACACGGAATCATACAGACCGCGCCTGATGGCAACTCCGCCGGAAGATGAATTGTCTCCGGAGGAACTGGCGGTTGAGTTCCGTTCAGAAGTATATCTGCCCCCTTCCCTGCCGCTGGCGATGCACTACGGATTCGGCGAAGAAATAGATTACATGGACAAGCACGGCGTAATATACGATAGCGGACTGGGTGTGTTCTTCTACCACGACTGGATAATCGCAAACCTGCTCCCGCTGGAGAAAATACCCCGCCTGTTTGCAAGAACCAGGCAAATCGCCGACCGCTACGGCAATGACATATTCTCAGCCGGAGGACATGAACAATATTCCTTCCCATCATACTTCAACTACCAGCCTGACCATATACAGAAACTTGATGAAACAGTCAGGCTCATGGTGGAAGATGCCGGATGCAAGCCGGTCTTTCTGCAGGACGGATTACTGGGAAACACGGCCTGGGAACAGCAAGCTTGATCAAGCGAAAAGCACGGCGGCTTCAAAACCGCCGTGCTTTTTTATTACAGGGCAAAACTATGCAAGTTCTATGATAACATACATGGGATTGCCTTCCAGGTGAATGGCACCGTTTTCATCAATGACCGCGCATCCACCGCATGGACAATAGACAGCAGATGCCTTTTCCTGCAAAATAAGTCTGTCAGTGCACCCTTTTGGAATTGCATTCTGTATCAATGAAACTGCCGATTTCAAGCGTCTGTGCTTTTCAAAAGGATGCTTGACGAGTTCATAATCAACAGCAAGAAGATGAATCGTGCGCCCCTGCACAGATACAGCAAAGCCCGGAGCTTCCACTAATGGAAGTTTTCTGCCGAAGCGCAAAGCAAGCTCCACAATGCCGGAAGGTCTGCGACTTGGATTGCGATAGACTCGGGGACATACTTCTTCCCACTCGTCCCTGTCCTCTCCCGGATGAGTAAATGTCTGTTCCTGAAGCCACTTAAGTCCCTCAAAATCACCTTCACAGGAACGAAGCATTCCCTCCTGACTTACGGGGCCGAAGGACAAGATCACTCCACCAGATTCCAGATACCTGTCCATATCAGCTTTTTCATTGTCATCCATCAGCACAACGGAAGGCATTATCACGCAGGGTATCTCTCCGGCATTTTCCGGGAAATGAAATAATGTACAGGAAGCGACCCCATTCTCATAAAGATGGCCCATGAGCCAGCGGTAATCTCCGGTAGCACCTTTTTCACATGCTCCAAAGTAACTGTTAAACTGAGTATTTTCAGAAAAATACACACCACATACATACTCTTGCCCTGCAGAAAAAAGTTCAGGATGCTCCTTTTCAAAAGCAAATCCCTGCGCCATTGGTTCTGCATCGTTTGGCAGCTGTTCCACTTCCTCCCGTGGAAGTCCCAAATGTCCTTTCAATGTAGAGAACCAAGTGGAAAATCCCGTCATATTATTAAGCGCCCACAAATGATTCGCTGAATCCGGATAGAAACCGTATCCTTCCGACACAACCGGAACTCCATATTCCTGAGCAACCCCTGCATGAAATGAGTTAGTCGCAAGATGCGCCCGAACATCGCCTGGAGAATCCCCGACGACCTCCAGATTAAGAATATTGTCCCCGCGGAGAAGTTCCTGAGCCCTGAGTGCGCAATAATTGCTTCCTCCATAAGCGCAGGAACTGCAGCAGCTCATAAGCGGGAAGTCAGGCGGCAGAGAGGCTTTCACATATTCCATAAAATCACCAATGGAATCCCGCCTCATAGCAAGATATTTGAGCCACAGGGGATTTTCCCAGTTTCCCCAGAAACCTCTGTCAGATGCGGGCGGCAATTTGAAACCAAGCTTTTCCTGACAATGAGGGCATGCACACTGATAAAAACCGCCGAAGAAAATTGTATCATCGCACATAAGACCGGATATGCCAGTTTCAGCCAGAAGTCTGGAAAGATATTTGCGGTATCCGGCACGGAACCCGGGATTGTTGAAACAATATTCCTCAGCCGAATATTGAGGAACCTTGGCCGCCTGGCCGGTTCTGGCATCCACCATTCTCCAGCTGTTAAGATAATCCCCGTTAAAACGCCAGTCTGCGACGGCCTCTCCGGAAGGCGCAAATGGAAGGTGATGCAGATAATCATACATCAGGCCCTTGAGCTTATCTGTACTGTCATACCTGTGTGTCAAAGTACAGGAATGATGATCATACAGAACAATGCCTCTTTCAGCCAATGCTGTTGACGCCTCCCGCATGGAAGCATGCAGCATATTCCAGTAAGGAAGAAAATCCCAACGGAAATGTGCGCCGAATATCACCGCAGTATCAGCTGATGCCTCTGCAAAAGCGTCCGCACGACGTTGTATCTTATCATAAAGACCCCTGTTTCCAAGTTCCAGGTCCTCCCAGGAGATCCACCAGCTTAAAGCTCTCATATCAATCTTTCAATCCTTATTTCACCACGCAAAATCAAAAATCTTCAGCCACAATGTAAGTTCCCATAGGCATCATGCCAAGATTCAAATATCTTACGCTCTGGGCATTGCCGGCAAGTGACACATAATTTATCTGACTTGCCCCCTGATGTCCTATATTTGACACACTGGTGTAACTGGCCGTCCAATAATTGCCCGTATCCACCTGGGATATCCTTCCGTCGGCTGCAAACCATGCAGTGCTGAGGCTGTTGCTGTATGTCTTGTATGTGCCGCTGTATCTATCAAAGAAACGGCCTATTCCATGGATTTTTGCAATATCATACTGGGATGCCTTTGTATAATGGCTGTAGATCGACGCCATGGCGTATGTCATTCCGCAGTAGTCTGGTGCCCGGTCAGAAGGGCAGCTGAGCACTTTCGGCTTTGTCGCATTGATATACTCAAAACTTGATGTTGCGTCAGGACCGCTTTTAGGTACGCTGTCAATGTACTTGAGAAGATTGTTCCAGCATACAATACCTGTACCAGTGCCGGGGGCTCCACTTCTTGCAGGCACGATATAGTCGTCATTTTCATCACTGTACAATGCTCCTGCAAGCCCTATCTGCTTAAGATTGTTTATACAGCTTATACTGCGGGATTTTTCACGCGCCTTCGACAATGCGGGAAGAAGCATTGCTGCCAGAATGGCTATAATGGCAATCACCACAAGAAGTTCGATCAATGTAAAGTGCTTTTTCATTTCATTCACCTCTTTCATTTTTCAACATCTCCGACTTCAGCATCACAAACAACTATTCTATCAATCAAAAGTGCATTTCTCTTAGTGGAACCAGGAACATAGTCTGGCCCCTGAACTTTGTAGGAAACCCAGATTTCATACATTCTGTCCGGTGCAGCAGGATCAAAGACCTTTCCAAGAGGCAGGCTGTTAACCCATGTCCAATGCATCCATAAAACAGCCCCGGAGGCAAGTTTTGTTGTGCCAACCCTGAACCAATGATATTTTTCATCACGGGGATAATCCTTCTGTGAAACAGCAAGCAAATCCTTTTTCGCCCCGGAATCATAGACTCCAAAGCGGGGTGCCTGAGCATGGAAATCAGCACGACTGCCGGGTTTGGGATCGGAGGCAAAGCCACATATAGCCTCAGAATCAGGAGATACACGGTTGTTCGCACCTGAATCAAATGCGCCTGTGTAAATATGATCCAGACGAACCTTTCTGCCATTGAACAGCGGCGGCAGCGGAGGCCTGACTCCGATACCAAGCAGGGATATGTCACCGAAATCGGTGGTGGGTGTATTTTTCTCGTCGAAATATTCGGCAAGCACAACTCTGTCCACCAGCATATTGTCCGGCTTGGTGGAGCCCTTGACGTATGAGGGGCCCTGCACCTTGAAGCTGACAAACACATCGTATGTCTTATGTGGTTCCGTCATTGAAAACACATTTCCAACCGGGACAGTGCAATGCCATGTCCAATGCACCCACATCAATGTGCCCGCAGTTGGCTTTATGCGTCCAATTCTTACCCAATGATATTTTTCATCACGGGGCAACCTGTCGAAAGGTATATCCACATGCATCTGGTGCTTTCCTTCTATTCTGTCATAGAAGCCGAATGCAACAGGCCTGGAGTGGAAGCCCTTTGTATCCCTGTGGTTTTTCGGAATAAGCGCTGCTCCTGTACATGAATCAGCATCCGGCACGACCTGCGACGCATCTCCGTCCTTGGTGAGCACGCTCCAGTAATAGTCAAAAACCCGGCGTCCCTGGAGTTCCTTTGGCAGTGGCGGCCTCAATTTCACGGCATTTATTTCGGCTATCTTATCATTAAGCCCCTTTATGCGTTCCTCTTCTATGACCAGGTACTTGTTGTAGATGTCCCTGTAATCTGATTCCAAATCTGCCACAAGTTCATCAACGGATTTCGGCTTGAATCCCTTCGAGGAAAGATGAGAATGCATATACAGAATAGCCTCATCCACTATCATGCGTTCCTGCCGCACCCTCTGACGAAGCACGGCGTCACCGCCTGCCGCCTTCTCCGCCTGATCAAGCCATCCTATGACCCTGTTGAAAAATTCCACATCCAGGAAACTTCTGCGTTCAGGGTGAATTATGCCCAGCCATCCGGGCTCTTCACTTTGCCTTTTTGCAAGATAGTCATAGTATTTTCCCATATACTCGGCCGCCGGTCCATAAAAAAGAGAAATAAACTCATCTATTAAAGCTCTATCATCCGCGGACGCATCCAGCATGAGATGATATGCCACATAGTCACGCAGCTCAAAAAAGCTTTGCAGACGCAATTGGGTATAGGAAGAATAGTTTTCTGCCTCGGCAAAAATAAAATCAAACCCGAGTTCCTTATACTTGCTAAGGTTTTCCTTAAGCATGGGAACAGAAATATGAGGAGACCTGAAGGGTTCAGTATACTGTACCCAGTAGTCCCATGTCCCCATGCGGGCATATTTGCTCCATTCCACTATATCCGCCAGGCTCTGTCTGTTGTTCTCATGGGAAAGAGGACGCAGAGAATCACGGGAGTTGGAACTTGAAAGTTCCTTGCCAAGCTGTCCTATTCGCATAATGACATTCTTTTCGGCCTTTATAAGTCGGATCGTAGCCATGTCGTTCTGTGAGCCAAGGAGTT
>JAZURH010000232.1:0-18067 GCA_045606125.1 Lentisphaeria bacterium
TGCACATGTGCGAGCTCATAAACAATCTTAAGGCTCCCGTGTACATCGAGCGCGTTGCGCTTTCAGACACAAAGAACATCATCAACGCCCGCAAGGCAGTCCGCAAAGCACTGGAGATCCAGCGTGACGGCAAGGGCTATTCCTTTGTCGAAGTCCTGTCCCCCTGCCCCACCAACCTGGGCAAGTCCTCAGTCGCCAACAATGACTTCATCAACGATGAAATGGCCAAGGAGTTCCCTGTCCAGGTCTTCCGGGACAACACAGCAGAAACCACCCCTGTTGTCAGGGCCCAGAGCGACTTTACCACCGAAGCTCTGGAAGCCGTATTTGAAGTTGACACCAACGCTGCCGACAGCGACACCAACGATCCTTCATTCGGCTCCGCACAGGTCAAGATATCCGGATTTGGCGGTCAGGGCGTACTCAGCCTGGGAACCATGCTCACAGAAGCCGCCAATGCAGACGGCAAGAATGTTTCCTGGTATCCCTCATACGGCCCGGAACAGCGCGGCGGCACTTCCAACTGCTCGGTGATCATCTCCGGCGAGCGTATCGGCTCCCCTGTCGTATACAATCCCGACCTGCTGGTCGCAATGAACCGTCCCTCATTCGAGAAGTTCAAAAACGACGTCAAGAAAGGCGGCACTATCATGTACGATGCCATCATGGGCGAAGTCGAAGTGCCTGAAGGCGTCCGCGGCGTAGCAGTTCCCGCCCAGGAGCTGGCAGTCCAGGCAGGTTCAGCCAAGGCGGCCAACACAATCATGTTCGGCGTTATGCTTGAGCTGGGTATCACCCGTCTTAACGAAGAATCCTTCAAGACGGCTCTTGCTGCCAACTTCAAGAAAAAGCCGAAGCTGATTCCCATGAACCTTGAGATCCTTGAGTTCGCCCGCAAGTGGGTCAGGGAAAATGTGAAATAAACATGAAATCGTGACTGTCCGGCTACTTTTGCAGCCGGGCAGTTTGCATTTTTCATCTGGCGGATTATATTCAGCCATCGTTTTTTCCGGAATGTGCCGGAAGCAAATTGACAATAACCCTTAACAGACGACAAAGGGGGTGAAAAAAGATGACCGACGTGAAATGCCGTAAGAATGAGCCTATCGAGCGCGCCCTCAGACGCCTGAAGAAGAAAATGGATAAGGAAGGGACACTGAAAGAGCTCCGCAATCGTAGACACTACGAGAAGCCCAGCGAAGTCAAGAGACGTGAGAGCCGTCGCTCCCGCTGATCCCTGATCGCAGAAAGGCGCCAGTGAAAACTGGCGCTTTTTTTTTGCCGTAACTGTTCTTGTCATACCGCGGATCTGCTACCGGAAAAAACAAAACTGCTGAACCAGGGAAAGATATTCTCGTCCTCTTTATTTTACAGCCAGAGGGTGTATATTACCGGAGATTATCCGGAACACGCCAATTTTATCGGTGAGGCTGGCAAGATCATGAAACTTTCAAATTACATAACAGCATCTTTTGGCTTGTCTCTGCTTGTGCACATAATACTCATGTTGTCACTTGCGGAAGTCAAGATAGCATCTCCTTTGCCGTTTTCAGTAGACAGGCCCAAAAAACCGACGCGCATAACGATATGGACAAGTATGCGCCCGGAGATGCCGCGCCCCAAAAAGGCGTCGGGCAATTCCGATGACAAACGGACAGGCCTGGCTGAACGCACAAAAGCTGAAAGTGAACGGGCAATAAGGGAAATATTCGAGAAAGAACACCTTAGCAGACCAGCTCCTCCGGCAACGGCACGCTTTTCAGGAATTGAAAAGGCCAGAATCACTCCAAAACTGCCGACACCGCCGAATGCAAAAAAGGCCACTGCTCCCAGGCCGGAGATAGTAGAAATAGATACTGCCAGGCTTCCTGCTGAAAGAATAGGCAAAAGAGCTGTAGTCCCAATGGCAAAACGGGAAAATGTGCCGGTGATGAACCTGCCGAGTCTCCTTCCAGAAGGACCGCTGACAGAGGGTGCCGGACCGACTTACGATGTGGGAATAAGGTTTTCCGCCCCCAAATTCGCCTCTCCGGACATAATTCCTGAAGACGCAAAACAGGAAGGAACAGGAGCAGGCTACATTCCGGGAAGCGCCGGCATGCTGGACGGGGCAGGAATGTCAGGCGGCAAGGCGTCAGACATCAAAACCGTACCATTTGACCAGTTTGTCAACACAAGAATGTATGTAAAAGACTCGCCGGACGGCGGATATTTCATGCTGCAGATAAGCGCCAACGAAAAAAGTGAATCAGTGCGTGAAATAGCCAAGGACATCATGATCATCATAGACAGGTCCTCCAGCATACCTTACAAAAAGTTCAGAGCTTTCAAGGAAGCCGCCATGGCATCCCTGGATTACCTTACGGCCGGAGACAGGTTCAATATCGTAACTTTCACAGACAAGCCCCATGTCTTCGCAACAGGATATGTGCCTGCAAGCCGGGAAAACCGGGACAAAGCCCGGAGATTCATAGACAGGCTGGCAAAAGGAGGAATGACAAACCTTTTCGACGGACTCTATCCTTTCGTGAAAAATACAAATGCAAAAGACGGGCGTCCACTGAACATCTTCCTGCTGACAGACGGCATATCAACCGTAAACATATACAAGGACGATGATTTCATCAGAATGGTGACGGACATAAATCCGGGACATGTCTCCATATTCCCATTCTGCGCCGGCAATGAAAGCAATCAGGAACTGCTTGACTTCATAGGCTTCCTGAACCGGGGAAAATGCAGTCATGCAGACAATGCACCGGACATAAGCGGCAATCTCGTCAAGTTCATAACAGAACACTGCAACCTTCTTATACGCGATCTGGAATACATAGCCGAGGGAAACATAGCCGATGCCGTCTACCCGAGAAAACTGCAGCATCTGTACAGAGGCGGAAATGTAACTCTGTACGGCAAATACAACCGCGATGATAAGGAGATAGTCATCACACTGGTGGGAAAAGACCATGCAAACACAAACAGGGACATTGTCCTCAGGTTTAACCTGCAGAACTGCCGCAGGACCGATGCCCCAATAGACAAGCAATGGGCTGCGACAAAGATACTGCATCTTGTTGCAGACAGAACCCTTTCCACCGACCCCGCTGAAAAAACAAAATACACCAATGAAATAAAGCGCCTGGCAATGAGGTTCAATTTGTCGGTGCCGTACTAAAAAAGGAATTATGAACATGGAAAAACGCCCGCTCATAGTGGCAATGGACCTGGAGGGTGTCCTGGTTCCGGAAGTCTGGATTTCAGTTGCGGAAAAAACTGGCATAGAAGGATTAAGGCTTACAACCAGGGACATCTCCGACTACTCGGTACTCATGGCCCACAGAATAAAGCTTCTTGCTGAGAACAATCTCAAGCTCAAGGACATACAGGATGTCATAGCAACAATGGACCCCATGCCGGGAGCTGTTGAATACATGGCGTGGCTCAGAGAAAGATACCAGGCTGTGATACTTTCCGACACATTCTACGAGTTTGCAGCCCCCCTGATGAAAAAGCTTTCATATCCAACACTTTTCTGCAATTCGATCGATCAGGACACAAACGGAATGGTTTGCGGATACAGAATGAGGCTCAATGACGGCAAACGCCATGCAGTCCTGGCCTTCAAGCAGCTTAATTTCCGCGTATTCGCCATGGGTGATTCATACAATGACACGGCAATGATCCTTGAAGCCGACTGCGGTGCCCTCTTCCGTCCATCGGAAAAAGTGGTAAAGGACTTCCCCCAGCTGCCGGTATTGACTGAATACAGCGAAGTCATGGAAAAGATAGAGGCCTTTGCCTGAAAATGGAAAACAATGGAAACCAGTCCTTTACAGGTTTCTTCGACGCAGAGACTCGCGCCAGTTTCAAGTTAAAGCGGGAAAGGCATGGTTTCAGCAGGACAGCTCTTGCCAGACTTCTTGGAGTCGACGAAGTGACGATAAAGCGCTGGGAATGCGGTCCAACGCTCAAGGTCACTGGAGCTGCACAGGAAATAATAGCCGCATTTCTTGACGGCAGCCTGGACAGGCGTCTCAGCCGCCCCGCAGTGGCGGAGCGCAAGATACTGGTTCCGGTTCCAGTCAGGAAGCGGATCGAAAAACTGGCCAGGATATACGCTTCCTGTGCGGACTTTCCTGAACTCCAGGAGGGTATTCTGTCCGGCATGAGAGAAATACACGACATGAAGCATAATCGTGACGGTGCCCCTGACGGTGCCGGCATGCAGTAAAACAGCATAACAAGCGGAGGTGTCCAATGGATACGACCCAATCAGCACAAATAGCGTTTCGAGTTAGAGAGCTGCGCGACGTCCTTGGCTTGACAGAGGACGACGTTGCAGCTAAACTGGGCATTGAACTGAGCCAATACAAGAAATACGAAAGCAACGAGAATCATATTCCCATAAGCACTCTCAACAAGCTTGCCGAAATACTTGAGGTTGATTTCACGGTGCTGCTCACAGGAGAGGCACCCCGCATGGCGAAATACACTCTTGTGCGCAACGGCAACGGCGTCAATGTGGAGCGTTTTCCGGGATACAAGTTCCAGTCTCTGGCCTACAATTTCAAGAACCGCACCATGGAACCCATGCTGGTATGTCTTGAACCCAATGAGGACGAGGATAAGGAGCCGGCTCTTGTTACACACGATGGTCAGGAGTTCAACCTTTGCGTAGAAGGGATTGTCAAGGTCGTTATCAACGACAAGGAGTTCCTTCTCAACCCGGGGGATTCGCTGTATTTCGATCCGTCCATTCCCCATGGACAACGCGCAGTCGGCGGCCCCGCTAAGTTCGTGACTGTAATAAATAATTGAGGTACCACATATCATGTTAGAGAAATATTTGCCCAGGCAGGAGTTCACATCATACGAGGATTTCAAAGAGAACTACCGCGTGGTCATTCCCAAAGGTTTTAATTTTGCCTATGATGTAGTAGACGGCTGGGCGCAGGAAGACGATTCCAAGCCCGCCCTGGCCTGGATAGATGACCACAGCAGCGAAGTAAAGGAATACAGCTTCGGTGATATGAGCCGCATGTCCAATCAGGCGGCCAATGTATTCAAGAAGCACGGCATAGGGAAAGGCGACATAGTCATGCTTATTCTCAAGCAGCGTGTCGAGGTATGGGTGTGCATGCTGGCTCTTCACAAGATCGGCGCCATCGTCATTCCTGCCACATTCCAGCTGACGGAACACGACATAGTCTACAGGGCAAATGCCGCCAACATAAAGATGGTGGTTTCCGTGGATGACAGTGATATCATCCACAATATCTGCACATCACTTCACGAATGCCCCACAATAAAGATTTGCGCATGCGTAGGAGAAAACATCCCCGAAGGCTGGCTGGACATGCGAAAGGAAATAGCCGGGAGCCCCGTCACCTGGGAAAAGCCGGAAGGTGATGCCTATCCGGGGGGACAGGACACCATGCTCATCTATTTCACATCCGGCACATCCGGAATGCCAAAGATGATAATCCACGACTATACCCTGCCCATAGGCCACATTGTCACGGCTAAATACTGGCAGAGAGTCGAGGAAGGAAAGCGCCACATGACCGCATCTGATTCAGGCTGGGCCAAGTTCGCCTGGGGCAAAATCTACGGCCAGTGGATGTGCGGGGCGGTTATAGCTGCGTATGACATGGACAAGTTCGTGCCGAACCTTATGCTCAAGGCCATTGAAAAACTTAAGCTGCACAGCTTCTGCGCACCGCCCACAATATACCGTTTCCTGATAAAAGAGGATCTGACAAAATACGATTTTTCAGGCATCAAAAGGTGTTCCATTGCGGGCGAGCCTCTGAATCCGGAGGTATACAACCAGTGGCTTAAAATGACAGGACTCCCGTTGACAGAGGGATTCGGCCAGTCTGAAAGCAGCGTGCTCATAGCAAACTTTGAATGGTTCCCGGTCAAACCCGGATCCACAGGCAAATTCTCCCCCATCTATGACATTGAAATCGTAGACGAGGACGGTAACCCCTGCGAAGACGGCGAAGTGGGCAGTATAGTCATAAGAAAAGCGAGAAGCCAAAGACCGGTAGGCCTTTTCAGGGAATACCTGAACAATCCGGAGGCTATGGAGGCATCCTGGCCGGACGACGACTACAACACGGGAGACACAGCCTGGCGGGATGGAGACGGCTATATCTGGTTCGAAGGCCGCAATGACGACGTCATAAAGTGTTCAGGCTACCGCATAGGTCCCTTTGAAGTCGAAAGCATACTTATGGAGCATCCTTCAGTGCTTGAGTGTGCAGTCACCTCCTACCCTGATCCCATGCGCGGCCAGGTTGTCAAGGCAACAATCGTGCTTGTGAAGGACAGAGGATATGTTCCGGGACCGGAGCTGATCAAGGAACTGCAGACCTTTGTAAAGAACAACACGGCGCCCTACAAGTACCCCCGTATAATAACATTTGTAGAGCAGCTTCCCAAGAGTGTTTCCGGCAAGATCAACAGAAAAGCAATCCGTGAAATGGACATCAAAGAGCTTGCATCCAAAAAGTGAATGCAAGCGCACCCTAATATCAAAATACAGAGTTTTACTGAGGAGTTTTTCCAATGAAGAATCCAGGATGGATTGATTTGCAGGTCAACGGCCACAACGGCGTAGATTACAGTGACTCCAATCTTACTGAAGACGCTTTTCTCCGCTCTGCGGAGGAACTTATGGCAACCGGAACGGAAGTGTTCTTTCCCACGATCATAACCTCAACTCTTCCTCTGTTCAGACGCAACGGAAAGATAATCCGCGATGCAGTTGAAAAGCATGGTCTTGAAAAGAACATTCCGGGTCTTCACTACGAAGGGCCATTCATCTCCAGAGCGGCAATAGGTTCACACAATCCGGACTGGGTTCAGATACCTACAGTACAGGCTGTGGACGAGCTTCTGGACACGGCGCCGGGCTTTGTGAAGATCGTTACCATAGGTGCCGACACGGAAGGCGCAGAAGCCGCTATAGCCCGCATGACGGAAAAAGGAGTGACTGTCAGCGTGGGACATCACCTGGCGACATACGAACAGGTGCGCAAAGCAGCCGATGCAGGCGCAAAACTTCTGACCCATCTTGGAAACGGATGCCCGAACATGGTTGACAGGCACCACAATCCCATATATGCAGGTCTTGCAGAAGACAGACTTACTGCAATGCTTATTTCTGACGGGCACCACCTGCCGGGAGAGCTGCTCAAGGTCATGATAAGCTGCAAGGGCATTGACAATGTCATCATTACCTCCGATGCATGCAACGCAGCCGGTTTCCCGCCGGGAGAATATGAGGTACTTGGCAATCATGCAGTGCTTACTCCCAATGGAAAGCTTTACAATCCCCAGAAGAATTGCCTTGTTGCTTCAGCTTCAACCATGAGCATGTGCATGAACTTCCTGGAATCCCTGGGACTCTACACGGAAGATGAAATGATAAAAATGGGTCGTACAAACGCCATTAAGGTGCTTGGTCTGAAATAAGCAGGAAACTTATTTCAAAAGTCCCCGGCATGACCGGGGACAAGGCATATCTGAAGCAGTATCCTCCACTGCAATCACAATTTTACTCCAACAGCAATCAGGGAAATAGGATTTAATGAACTTCACTGTATGTTTCCAAAATTGCAGAGAAAGTGATGCAGTCACGATCCTGGACATTTTGAACCGGCGTCTGGCGGACCGAAATGCACGCCAATTCACGCGCACTGACGAAGCTGACGCGGATCTGCTTTATGTCCTGGATGTTTCCTATGCCATGGAAGAATATTCCATTTACAATCACGGCAGGACTGGCATTGTTATCACTGCAGATTCTCTGCTGGCCCTGTTGTTCGCCACAGGAAAAATGCTGCGCACTGCCCGGTGGCATAAGGAAAATGACGGATTTGCCTTCGGCTCATGGCGTGGGCGCACGGCGCCGAAATGCGAATGGCGCATAGCGTATCTTTCCAATCATCTGTTTAATACATTTCATGTAGCGTCAGAGGAACTGGTACTGAAATACATCGAAGATGTTGTCCTGATGGGTTACAACACCTATATGTCCTCCCATGGGCTTAATTCCTATAAAAGCTGGGATGATCCCCGCATTCAGGAACACATCTCACGGCTTAAGCTTTTCTACACGAAAGCCATGTCACTGGGAATGAAACTGGGCGGCAATGCCGGAGGAAACAGCATCCCCAAAGGCGCCCCGCCGGAAAACAAAGCTCATCCCACCGGCCTTGCCATGTGGGGAACTGAGATATGCCCCAATTCCCCCAACGCATTCAATATCATGCTTGATTACAGGGAGACCATGGAGCAGCTGCTGGGAACATATCCCTATGACATGGTATGTTTCTGGCCCTATGACCAGGGTGGCTGCGGCTGTTCCAAATGCGCTCCCTGGGGCTGCAACGGCTATCTGAAAATGTGCGAGACCTTTGTCCCGTACCTGAAAAAGAAATATCCTGATGTAAAGATCTGCGTTTCCACTTGGCTTTTCGATTATCCTGTCAACCGGGGGGAATGGGAAGGATTCTACAAATATCTGGAATCAGACAGAGGCAGCTGGATTGATATGATCATGGCGGATTCACATACAGAGTTTCCCGCATATCCTCTGGAACATCCGCTGCCCAAGGGTATAAAACTGCTTACTTTCCCTGAAATCAGCATGCTCAACCGCTACCCCTGGGGCGGCTACGGCGCCAATCCCATGCCGGAGCGTTTTTCCAACTATGGGCGCAGCCGGCCTCTCAATCCTGCGGGGGGCGCATTTATTCCGAAGGCATTTACGAAGACTTTAACAAGGCCCTGTATGCCTCTTTCTTCTGGAACGGAAACAATGAGCTGGAAGAAACCATAAGCGAATATGCCAATTACGAGTTCGGCATTTCCGACACTGCTTCCCTGAAGCGGCTGATCCAAATCTTCGAGCAGAATCATCAAGAGCCATTAAGATGGTTCTACAATAAGAGCGAACGCTGCCCGGTCCGCATGCATAATAATTCCATCGGGTGGACCAGCGTCTTTGCACCCCGTAATTTTACTGATGAGTCCATTGAGCTTTGCAGTAGAATAGAATCACAGCAGCCGGAATGGGCAAAAAAATGCTGGCGCTGGAGAATCTTTGCACTGCGGGCGCAACTGGATCACCTTATAAACAAAACTCAAGGCGATCCCCCGCCGGAAATAGAGTCTTTGCTGAAAGAATTGTTTGATATTTACCAGCTTGACCCCGTGGAAGACACTCCAGTGACACCAATGACTCAGGAATGGATTTCAAACCAGGCAGGCAAAATCCAGCCGGTGGTGGACGATGTCCTGCCGGATGAACTGGACAAGTAAGTAATTTCTTGAAACTGCACGTAAATATTTCCTGTATTATCATTCTCGTGACATATCATATTCCGGATATGGGACCAATAAACCATCTTCCAATTGCAGCAAGTATATTGCCGTAGACAGACAGTGCCATTTTGATTTCGCAAGCGGCATATTGGCTCTTTCCCAGAAGCAAAAGCAATCCAACGATGACTCCCCAGCCAAACAGCAGAATCAGCCCGAAACTGTTGTCTGAAATAAGATTTTTATAGGTCCAGAATGTTTTATTGAATAAAGTTCCTTTAATAAGCCAGAAAGTGAAAAAAATGCTGGGGAAATACAGCGCAACGGGAAGAAGCGGAAACACTATTGAGAGGAAGCTGGAGCCATCCTTTATCCATATCCAGCAGAAGAAGGCATAAAGCAAAACACCAAGGGAATAAAGGCATATTCGTACTCTTGACATTATTTTGCCGTACTTATGTTCTTCCAGAAGCGTGGCTATCACTTCACATAAAAAAGTCCATATCAAGGAATACCCCAATACCAGAAGGGAGACAATGCAAAGCCAATGTGAAAATCCCCAAACAACGGCTTTGATAACCTTTTTGATATGAAACAATGCAAAAAACGGTGCAGCAACAACCAGCCCGCACACACACAACATAACAAAACTAAGCAGGGCATCAGCTACCGGACCTGTATTCGCACCGCTGCTGTTTTCATTGCCGCCGCTGCCTCCCGGTGGAGGGATTGGTCCCATTTCATTTCTATCATCCCGGGAAAAGGGGTTAAAAGCTGAACTGCTGCCTGATTGTTTCTTCTGCTCCTCATCAAATTGCCTTTGGAGCTCCGCACGCCGTTTTTCTTCCTCTCTTTCCTTTTCTTTCCGTTCCTCCTCCCGTTTCCGTGCTTCTTCCTTGCGGCGCTGTTCTGCGTCCTCCTCCTCTTTTTTGCGACGGTATGCTTCCTCCCTGTCCCACATTTCCCTCAGACTTATTTCAGGGTTGCTTTTGCTTTCTTCCCAATCTTTTTCAAGTTGGTCAAGTTCATCACTCATATTTCACCCCTGTTCTGATAAAGCTCACAGCGGCTTCCTGGAAAGTTTTATTTCAACAATCGAGCAGGAGGTAGGCGATTATTTCGCCTACCGTCCTCTCACACCACCGTGCGTACCGTTCGGTACACGGCGGTTTCCCAAGTTTACGCGCAGTGCACAGACTGGTAGCAGGTAAAGAAATACACGAATCCTCCTTTGTGCGCAGTCTCCTGCGGTCGGTGAGTTCCCTTACCTTTGCCTGCATCTTGGCGACGGATTTGGAACGTGCGCTCGCAAGGCGCACTAAAAAAGCCCCGCCATTTACAATAGCGGTGCGCAGAAGCATTTCAACGCGTCACTTTACACCCAGCTCATTTTCATCCAGAAGGTGGATACCGTTTGTACGGAGTATTTCCCTTGCCACAACGGCTTCAGAGAAGCGGAGGACCAGAACAGGATTGGCTGTGCAATGCTGCGCCATTGTGTACATGTACTCCACATTGATGCTTGTATTGTCCAGCAATGAAAGTACCCTGCACAGGCCTCCGGGACGGCCGTCTACCTCAACAGCCGTTACATCATTAACATGAACGCTGACATTATTATCCTTGAGCACCTTTTCTGCGCCTTCAACATCATTCACGATTATGCGAACAATGCCGAACTCGGAAGTATCAGCGATTGACATTGCACAAATGTCTATGCCGGCATTAGCCAGAATACGGGTCATTGCTGCAAGACGCCCCTTTCGATTTTCAAGAAATATTGAAAGCTGCCTTATTGACATGCTGCACCTCCTGTATTTTGTTGATCAGCCATTGATCCATGCTGAAAGATCCGCTTCCTCCCGGCATTCCGGAACCTTATCAAACTCCACCTTTATAACTGTGCACATATTGTCCGGCGGAAGTTCAGGCAGACCTGTCACTGTCAATTTTCCATCCTTTTGATTCCATGTGAAAGGATATTCCTTTCCGGTTGCAAGAAGGGACACTTTCTTCACCGGCGTATCTATGCGGATAGCAGTTGCCGTGCTTCCCGGCCAGCGGAATATGCACCAGTAGGCATTGTTTCCCACATTCGTCCAGGGTCCCTGAAGGTTGAGGTCCACAGTCCCGGGATGAGATGCTCCGATGAGTGCACATCCGCAGGAGTTCGTTATAGCCTCTCTATTGACTTCAAGCCACTGTCCCACAACCCGCAGGCGCTCTATTTCCTCATTGCGGATATGACCATCAGGTTGGGGACCTATGTTAAGCAGATAGTTCCCCCCGCACTGGGCGGCACTGACAAGATGCTGCACAAGCTGCACCGTCGTCTTCCAGTTGGGGTTGAAGCGCGTAAATCCCCAGCAGCAGGAATCGCCTATGCACATGCAGCTTTCAGTCGGCAGCTGCACACCTGCACGCACCACCTGCTCGGGCGTCTCAATATCCTCATCCGTACCGGAACGATCATTGATTATAATGCCAGGCTGCAGTTCGCGCACCATTGCATTAAGTTCCTTTGAACGCCAGAACTCCGCCCACTGCGGGCGCTTTGTGGCGCATTTGGCATCCCAGCCGCCGTCATACTCAAGAAGATCGATCTGCCCATAATTAGTCATAAGCTCACGCACCTGATTATGTGCCTGAGCGACAAGGGCCTCCTTGGATTCAGGATACTTCTCCGGTTCGAAATATCCGGGGAACCGCCAGTCCAGCAGAGAATAGTACAGCCCCACACGAAGTCCTGCCCTTCTGGCTGCGTCCACATATTCACGGACAATGTCCCTGTGTGCCCCCCGCTTCATACTGGTAAAATCCGAGTATTTGCTGTCAAAAAGACAGAATCCCTCATGGTGCCTTGTGGTTAGCACCACATATTTAGCGCCAGCCATCTTGGCTGCTTCCATCCATTCGTCAGCACAACCCGGCTCAGGGATGAACTTATCTGCCAGCGCCGCATATTCAGCAGCTGGTATTCTCTCTGAATACATAGTCCATTCGCCGCGCCCCAATATTGAATAAAGGCCGAAATGTATATAGATGCCCAGCCTTGCTTCATGGAACCATTTCATTCTTTCAACTGACGATAAAACCATAGTCTGCAATTCCTCAATCCGTAAAAACGCTGTATTGTCCTGTATTTCCTTTTTTATCATTCTGTCTGCTGCCGGAACAATTTGGCATAGAATCCATCCCTTTCAAGCAGTTCAGCATGTGATCCATATTCTGTTATGACACCATTGTCGATAACAGCAATCTTATGGCAGCGCATGGCCATTGAAACTCTCTGTGATACCATGATTGCGGTACGTCCCACCAAAACTTCAGAAAGGGTCTCCTGTATCTTGCGCTCCGTATTTGCATCCAGTGCCGATGTGCAGTCATCAAGGATAAGCACTTCAGGCGATGTCAGCAGTGCCCTGGCCAATGACAGACGCTGACGCTGACCGCCGGAAAGACTGCTGCCTCTCTGGCCCACAAGAGTCTCGTACTTAGCCTTCATCTCCATGATAAAATCATGCATCTGGGCTTCCTTTGCAGCATTAAGGATCTGGTCATTAGTGGCATTCGGAAGACCATAGCAGATATTGTCCCTGAGTGAACCGGCGAATATCTGAGCCTCCTGTGGAACAACACCCAATTTATGCCGCAGCGAATTCAACTTTATATCCTTGAGATTTATGTCATCAAAATAAATCGCTCCGCTTGTAGGTTCATACAATCTGGAAAGCAGATTAAGAAGCGTTGTCTTTCCGCTTCCGCTGGCTCCCATGATGCACAACCAGTTTCCCACAGGTACAAACAGGTTTACACCCTTTATCACAGGTACGCTTGGGGCAATCTGTGTGACTTCCTCATCCTTGCGGCTGTACTGGGAGGAAGGATAGGAGAAGAAAACATCCCTGAGTTCAACACCCTTCTTCAGGGGCGACGGCATATCCACCGCATTGGGATTATCCTTTATCTCCACCTTTTTATCCAGAATGCTCACAACGCGGTGCAGAGCGATCCTGAGCCTCTGCATAACAAAGGGAAGCTGGGTAAACTCAATAACAGGAACAAACAGCTGCATTGTCGTGGAATGTAAAAACATGACGACACCCAGTGTCAATTCACCATCGAGAACTAATTTTCCGCCGTAAAGGAGTATGATCGCTCCACTTATACCCACCAGCACGTTGGCCTGCTGTCCCAGCATGGAGTTATGGTACTGCAAATCCATGCAGTCTCTTATGGCTACGCTCATCACACGATGGAAATTCAGTTTTTCACCACCTTCCCTGGCGTATGCCTGAATGGCCTTCATGGCTTCAAGTTTCTGAGAGACCATGCCATAGAGACATGCGTGCGTATGGCGTATTTCCTGATTGAGACGCCGTATTACAGGGCGGCTCCTCTTGAAAAGCATTCCATAGGCCGGAAGTACCGCAATGGCAATGACAGCTATGCGCCAATCCTGGTACAGCAATATGCTTATACCAACTATTATCTTTGATATACATGAAGTACCGGATGTACAGAGCGCCATTATTTCCTGACGCACAGCAATTGTATCGGAAAGAATACGGGACAACAAGCGTCCGGGACTCATGCTCTGGTGAAAACTTGTGGAAAGTTCAAGCACTTTGGAATGAACCTCATCCCTTATGCTTCCGGAAATATTCTGCGCTATAATGATATGCAGTCGTGCAGATATGCGCCCCAGGGTATTGAGTACAAACAAAGTCAGGACATACATTAATCCTATCAGAAACAGGCGTCTTCCAGATTCAGGTTTTCTGGCAGACACCTTGTATCCCATATCGATCCGGCGCCCCATGCTGACCACAGGCCGCCCTGGTGAACCGAACTTGTTTCTGTCCGGCTGAAAAACACTGACTTTCTCCGAAGTGGAATTATCCTGCGTATCGGTCTGTATCACCAGAATATCGTCCACAACAAGCCTGTTGTAAAATCCCAACACATAGATGGATGATTCATTTATGCAGACAACAAGAAGGGAAAGAATGAGGATCCACTTCTTAGGCATCAGGTATTTTGTTATTACCCTCTTGTACAGTTCCCAGTCCGAGCCCACATCCTTGGGCGGATGGAATTCAGGGCGGAACGGATATACCCGAATATGGTCTTTCTTATTTTTCGACATCACATTCTAATCCTCTATCACTCCTGCGCCCTTGTGCTTAAGGTAAAGTTCCCTGTAGCGCCCGTTCTCGATTGCCATCAATTCATCATGGGTTCCCTGCTCGCAGATATAGCCGCCATCCAACAGGATGATCTTATCCGCATTCTTGATCGTGCTGAGCCTGTGGGCCACTACAAATGAAGTCCTGCCAGCCAGGACCTTGTCCATCGCTCTTTGAATTGCAAGTTCTGAATCACTGTCAAGAGAGCTTGTTGCCTCATCCATGATAAGAATGGCAGGATCAGCGCAAACTGCGCGCGCAATATTGATGCGTTGTTTCTGCCCGACGGACAGCTCTATGCCGAAATCTCCAACCGGAGTGTCATAACCTTCAGGCAATCCCATTATGAATTCATGGATTTCAGCTACCTTGGCGGCATTTTCCACATCCTCATCGGTCGCAGATGCCC
The DNA here is from genome assembly GCA_045606125.1 of Lentisphaeria bacterium. GTDB lineage: Bacteria > Verrucomicrobiota > Lentisphaeria > Oligosphaerales > Oligosphaeraceae > RGIG3456. The sequence goes on from JAZURH010000232.1 coordinate 14,932, forward strand.
TGCCGTAACGTATGTTTTCCCTTATGCTTATACCAAAAAGCAGGGATTCCTGAAGCACGATACCGAACTGCTTACGCAGGGAGTGAAGCTCTATTTTCCTTATGTCCACATCATCTATAAGTAATTCGCCGCTGGTTATGTCATAAAATCTCAGCAGCAGATTAAGGACAGTGCTTTTTCCACATCCGGTAGGTCCTATCAACGCTGTGGTGTCTCCCGGTTTACAATGTATGGTTATGTCCTTGAGAACCGGCTTGCCTTCTACATATTGGAACATCACATTGTTGAAATCCACCTTTCCGGTGATCTTTTTCATAACTACAGGCTTCTCACAATTGACGATCTCCGGCTTTTCTTCAAAGATCTCAAAAAGACGCTGTGTGGATATTCCAACCTGTTGAAGCTGGGACACTATAAGGGAGAATCTGACCGCAGGTCCCATAAGCTGTACCGTATACGCTGAAAACGCAGTAACTCCACCATAAGTCATTTCTCCTCTAAGCACCAGAGCGCATCCGATGAAAAACAGAATGGCTTTGCCCACATTATCGATCAGGATTACATTCATCCAAAAATTATTATTTGCAAGCATAGCCTCCTTTTCATACTTCATCACATTGCCCAGATCGTCCATGAACACATCCTGCTCTCTCATCTGGGTGCCGAAGGTCTTTACAGCCATATCCGTTGAGAGGCGGTTCTGCACTCCGCCAGACATATTGTCTGAATAACGCCTGGTCAATTTGCTGTATTTGAGGATCTTGCCTCTGGCAAGCCTGTAGTTCAGAACAAAGATAGCTGAAAATATCAAAAGAAGCGTTGCCAGACGCCAGTTCAGCATGAAAGTTGCAACCAGGGCAAAAGCAGAACATACCATATCGGAAATTATGCCGACGGTCTGGCTTGTAAGCATGTTCTGCACTACTCCGCTGTCCTCCATAAGGCGGTAGGAAAGCTTACCCACGCTGTACTTGCTGAAAAAACGCATGGAAAGCCGCAGAAAATGATTGTAAAGGGCATACCTGATGTCAAAGGTAAAACGCTGCCCCAGGTAAGCTATGCTCATGGCCTGAAGGAAGCGGAAAAGAGCAGCCAGCGAGGGAATTGCCACCATAAGGATACCAAGCCCGAACATGGCACTGCTGTCACCACGCGTCATGACCCTGTCAACAAACTTCATGGTCACAATGGGAGGAAGCATCACCAGAATGGATATTACGCCGGTAAGCACAAGAAGTCCATACAGGCGCAGCCTGTAGGGACTCATGAACACCAATACCTTGCGGAGACTTCCGCTATCTTCCTTTTTGTTTTCCATATTTTGAAAACATGCCATTTCCGGCCCCGGCCGGATGCGCCGCCCGTCTACTGAAGCAGATCAGAAATCAAGATTGAAAAGATACAGCCACAAGCAGGATTTGCCGTAATATATTCTGGCTTCAGCCGTGGTTCCCGGAGGAATCACATATTCACCCGGTGAAAATGTACAGTACGCCACCCGGTAGGTGCTGTTGCCATCCATCTGTATGACATTTCTCAAAGCGGCAACCTCACCCCTGAAATAGTGGCGTTGGATTCCCTTGAACGAAGCAAGTCTCGCTCGGTATTTCTGCCCTTCAGCCACCTTTGTTGCATGTTTTTCATCCACTCTGAGTTTCAGCGTATCCTGTTCACCGCCGAAAATCTCATAAATAACCGTGCTTGGTTGAAGCAGTTCGCCAATTACAAACTCATATCTTACCACCACACCTGAAATAGGAGCCCGCACCTGCCTTGTGCGCAGTCTTGCCTCAGCGCGTCTTACGGCATCGGCCAATGCAGAAAGCTCGTTGTTTCTGGCATCAATTTCCACCTTGTACTTTGCCCTGTCCAATTTCAGGAGCTTTTCATAGACTGTGTAGTCCTTCTTCTGCAGTGAAGTAAGCCTGACTCTGGCCAGCTGCTCAGTAAGCATGTCATCCTCAAGATTGGTCTCCGCTTTGAGGCCCTTTTCAACAAGTTCCCTTGTCAGTTTCAGCTTTGTCTGGGCATTTTGCAGCTGAAGAGCAGCTATTTCCAATTCGTCCTTGTGATTACGCTTCTGTTCAGCCAGATCCACGCTGCGCCTCTCAATGTCAATATCCATCTCGGCTTTTCTGCGTTCCAGGTCCACCGCTAATTTGGCATGCCTGGCTCTGGCCTCTGCAAGTGTTGCCTCCTCCTCCTCATTATTCAGCTGCACAAGAAGATCTCCGGCCTTGACCTTATCTCCGGTCTTGACCTTTATCTCGCTGACAATACCGTTTACCGGGGGCCTCACCTCCGCATATTCACGGGTTGTCACATAGCCTGAAGCCACTGTATAGCGATCTACCTTTATCAGAAATCCGGTCGCAATGACAGCAGCCAGGCCCAAAAACACCAGAAACAGTATTTTATTACGCCTTTTGTTGCTTTCCGCCCGCGGCAGCGGCACTTCCTCACCAGTTGTCACTCGTATGTCACCCATTTCAACAGCCCCCGACCTTTCAGTTACGGTCTATCAGTAAACACCATGGAACATGGTTTATTTCTTCAATTTAAGCTTGTCTTTTGCAAGGACGCGCATTCCCTCCGCCTCATCACCATAACGTTTCACGCATAGATTGCAGTCATTGCAGTTCCGTTCATAACAATCCCGATGCACTCTGGAGGGATACATCTTTCTGAATGCCTCATAGCAGTCGTCACTGCAGAAGCAATACCTTTCCTGAGTTGTTCCGAATGCCACATGCACCACATGGAACCCATCCTTACCAACATCAGCCTCTTCACTGCACCATCCGCAAGTTATCTTCATGTGATCGTTCATCTGCATCTGCCGCTGTTCAAGCTCTTCCGGCTTCCACACATATTCAACCCATGAATAACCTCCGGCAGGCACTCTTGCATGGACAGCACCCTCTTTCATAATAAGACACTGTCCCTGCTTGAGAATATAGGCCTGATCACCTTCAAGCACATCGGCACAATCCTTAAGATGAACCCTGACTCCGCCCACACGGGGAGTATCATACTTGTTCCATCCGCAGTTTTCGCAGATATTGGCAGTATAATGCTGACTGAGGTGTTCACCGCATACCGGGCAGCGTCCCAAATTGATGATATGTATTTTCTT
>JAZURH010000233.1:0-3403 GCA_045606125.1 Lentisphaeria bacterium
CTCTCCTCCCTTCGCATCAGAATATTCTCACCAGCAATTGAGCAGAAGGGGCCCCGTGCTTTCCACAGTTTTTCCGGGAAACGCCCTTTGAAAATAGTGCTTTCAAACAATGGTGATGACTGGAACAATGTAACTGGCACCCTGAAAATGCCTTTTATCCAAGAGCTTGTCCAAAAAAGCGGGCCAGTGCCTTCTGGCAAGTCAATAGAGCAGATTTTTGAGATAGACACGCGTCTAATGCCTGGAAAATACGAGGGGCTTTATTCATTTTCCGCCTCAAACGGGGACAAGGGGAATCTAAACATTGAATTTGAAATCGGAAAATCTGATGACAAGCATCGCTTTCCAGTAATAATCTGGAACCACGGGAACTACCAATGTGACGAGCATTACGTTCCATACGGAGTCACCCATACAATGAAATGGCTCTCTGCCGCGCCAGATATGGGGAAGACCGCCGACTTCTGTAAAGGACTTGACAAGGCTGTCACCATGGGAATATCCGTTTTCGACCAGTTTCTTCCCCCATGGGGTTCCGATTTGCAATATTATAGAATTGACCGTGCCGGAAAAAGATACGCCTTGAAAGGCATAGATTTCATGCATCCCAAAATAAAGTCCTGGATGAAAAACTATGCAGACAGGGTTTTGGAAAACTACGGCGAATATCCTGCATGGGCGGGTTCAATTGTATTTACTGAATTGAGGGATGCCACGAATCCAAGCTATTCAGGATATGAACAGGCCGCCTACAAAGCACAATCAGGACATTCCATACCCGATGACATCAATTCCAGAATACACTACGACCCATGGAAAATACCAGGAGTGCTTGACAGCGGGACAGTGGATTTTCATAATCCAATACTTGAGTACTACAGATGGTTCTGGGCCAATGGGGATGGTTATAATCCAACAATTGCCTCCATTTCAGACAAACTCCATAAGGGGCGCATGAAATCAAGACCTGATTTCATGACCGTCTCCGATCCGGCCGTTCGCGTCCCCCCGATATGGGGCAATGGCGCTGGGGCAGATGCCCTGCATCATTGGGTATATACATACTTCACGCCGCCAAAAATCGTCAAGATTGCGGATGAATTGTTTGCCATGTCAGAGGGTTCCGCAAAGCAGAAGGTGTTTACTTCCGCACAGGGCATTTGGTACAGAAAATGGGTTGCTCCTTTAGAGGATAAAATAGACAATCCACCTGAATGGTCTAAACAAGAAGGGGCAGACAAATATACGCTGATAACGATACCCCCTGACATACTTGAAGAGGCACTTTATCTTCAGCTGATGCGTCCCATATGCGGAATAATGATGTATGATTATGGTTGCGTATTCGGAACGCCAGGATACAAGGTAACCAACACTAACACCAGAGAGCGTTTCAAAAACGTTGTACACAATGTAGTGAAACCACTTGGACCAGCCTTAAGTAAAATGTCCGCACCAAAGGCGGGGATAGCCATGCTTCAGAGTTTTCCCGCCGCAGTATTGGCTCAACGTGGTGAATATGGATGGGGAGACGGTTGGGAGACCAGAGTACATGTTGCACTTCAATTCGCTGGTTATCATGCTGGTATCCTGTATGAGGAACATTTAAGGAAAAATGGGCTTGACGGAGTGAAAGTGTTATTGCTAATGCATTGTGATGTTCTTTCAAAGGACATTGCTGAAATGATATGCCGATTCCAGAACAATGGCGGCATTGTGGTTGCAGATGAATATTGCCCGCCATCGATAATACCTGATATCACGATTTTCAGCCAGTGTGGCAGCTGGCCCGATTATTCCACCCCCAATGACCCTGTCAAGACAGCCAGGGAAATCAATGCGCTGTCAGAGGAACTTTCCAGGAAGCTGCTTCCCTTCATAAAACCAGAAAGCTCCTTCTCCGTGCCAGGCGTAAGTACCTGTCTTAGAGGAAATGGTGCTGGAGCCTGCCTCATTGCCGTCAACGACAACAGAAGTTTTGGAAACTACATAGGCCAGTATGGAAGAATGTGCGAAAAACACAATCCAGTAAGCGGGGAGGTTTCTGTCAATATGAAAGCAGGCGCCATATATGATCTCGTGAAAAACAAGGAAATGCCATTCAGAATATCTGAAGGCAAAACACATTTCGAATTGTCCTTTGAGGAAGGCCCTGGCAGAATCATCATGCTTCTTCCGGAACAAGTTGGCGGTATTGAAAATCAAATGATTGACAATGCAAGCCGCGGAGGCAAAGTGAGTGTCCAGGGAAATATACTTGGAATATCGGGGAAAACATTAAACGCCACTATTCCTGTCAGGTTCGCTGTTTTTTTGCCTGACGGCAAACGTGCCGATGCCCCTGAATACTCGGCAACTGAAAATGGTGCATTTTCAGTTGCCATTCCCCTCCCTGTCAATGCTCCTACGGGAGAATGGCGTGTGGAAATAACCGAGCTTTGTTCAGGTAGAAATGTCTCAAAAACATTTGTTGTCAAATAGCAACCGTTCAGTTACAATCAATAAAACATTGCCATGAAAACAAGTTATTGTTCAAAAAAAATAGCCTCAGAGTTGCCGATGGGGGCTGCGCCTGCCCCGTTGGAGTTCAAGCATTTTCCCACCAGGTGGCAGGCAGTAATCTGGCGCAACTGGGCATACGTCACGCCCGCAAAAATCGCCAGTCTGCTGGGATGCGATGAAAAAACTGTAGTTGTTGAGGCGGGAAGAATGGGGCTTCCCGTACAAGGGCACAACGTGTCGCCACGCTGGATTCCAGAGGGATACCAGACAATCATCAGGGACAACTGGCAGCTGCTGCCCTATTCACAACTGCTGGAACTGCTGGACTGGTCCCCCGCCAGGATGCTGCATATTCTGAAGGAGGAGGATTTCCTCTGGGTAAAGCTGGGCCTGTTGAAGCCAGATTGCGCACCCGTGAAATATACGCCGCTGACGCAACTGGAGATAGAGGCCACGGGCAGGCTGCGCTGCAATCTGGAAAAGAACATGGCGGACAAGACGCTTATGGAGTATGCGGACGAGCCATTCGTCTTTACGTCAAAATTCAGGAAAACCACAAACGCGGCTGGCGTAGATCGTCCCTTCAAAGTGAATTTCATCTATGCATATTCTGCCAGTTGTGGGGATACATTCCTGGACATTGATGCCAGCGATCCACTGCCAGAGCCGCTTCTGGAGCAGTATTCCCGCATTGGTGTCAAGGGAGTTTGGCTGAACGCCATATTGTACCAGTTGCATCCCATAGCAGGCTCGGAGGAATATTCTTCGGGCTGGGAAAAACGTCTTGAGAATATGCACATTCTTGCGGAGCGCTGCGCAAAACATGGTCTGAAGATATATTTGTACTTCAACGAGCCACGGGGAATGCCAATTGCCTTCTACGACAGGCATCCTGACTGGG
>JAZURH010000234.1:0-1678 GCA_045606125.1 Lentisphaeria bacterium
TGTCCATGCCACATCGGCATCAGGTGCTGTTTCAATGACAATGGCACCGAAATCAGGCGAGAAGAGCTTGTCTCCATCCCAGCCGTCTTCAAACTTTACACCCAGCATATTGCCGAATGCCATCTTGCTTACGGCAGCGGCAATACCTCCATGCCCGACTGTTGCCGCGGACTTTGCTGTGCCGTCGGCGGCCATTCGCGCCATGGCGGCAAAATTGTCCCTCAAACGCTGGAAATCAGGCATTTCCTCATTGTCTCTTGGCGATGCAAGCACATACAGCTTGTTTCCTGCGGACTTGAGTTCTGGCGTAACCACAACCGAGGCGTCACATACATCAACAGCAAAAGACACCAGAGTGGGAGGAACGGAAATGTTTTCAAAGGTACCGGACATAGAGTCCTTGCCGCCGATTGCAGCAGTACCGAACTCAAGCTGTGCCTTAAGACCGCCCAGCAGAGCTGCCAGAGGCTTGCCCCAACGTTCAGGATCGGCATTCAGTCTTTCAAAGAATTCCTGAAATGTAAGACGGCAATTTTCAGCCTTTCCGCCGGCGGCCGCAATCTTGGCAAGGGATTCCACAACAGCATAAAGTGCGCCATGATAGGGACTCCACTCGCAAAGATAGGGGTCGTATCCATGACTCATAAGAGTCGTTGCATCAGTCTGTCCGGGAACGGGAAGCTTTGCAGCCATCGCCTCATTAGGGCAAAGACGGGTCTTTCCGCCGTAGGGGCTTATTACAGTCGAGGCGCCGATGCTGGCATCGAAGCGCTCCACAAGTCCCTTCTGGGAACATACATTCAAGTCCTTCAGATTTTCCAGCCAGGCTTCTTTCAGGCTGTTTCCGGCAGGACGGCGGCTGAAATAGGAATTTTCTCCGGCGGGAGCTGCTATGAACGCCGTTGAATGCTGGGTAACACCGTTTGTATCAAGGAACTCCCTTGAAATATCCACGATGGTCTTGCCACGCCATGTCATTGTGAGTCTGCCGGAATCGCAGACCGAAGCCACGCATGTGGCCTCCAGGTTTTCCTGGCGTGAAAGTTCGGCCGCCTTATTGATGTTCTCAGGAGCAATGACACATGCCATGCGCTCCTGGGATTCGGAAATGGCCAATTCGGTTCCGTCCAGACCGTCATATTTCTTCGGCACCTTGTCCAGATCTATGCTCAAACCGGGAGCAAGTTCGCCTATAGCAACGCATACGCCGCCTGCGCCGAAGTCATTGCAGCGCTTGACAAGACGGGAGAACTCCGGATTACGGAAGAGACGCTGAATATTGCGTTCAGTAAGAGGATTTCCCTTCTGGACTTCCGCGCCGCATGTCAAAAGAGATTCACCAGTATGCGCCTTGGATGAACCAGTTGCACCGCCGCAGCCATCACGACCGGTACGACCGCCAATAAGCAGTATCATATCTCCGGGAGCCGGCACTCCGCGCACCACATTTTCCTTGGGGGCAGCAGCGATGACCGCACCCAGTTCCATGCGCTTGGCAACAAATCCGGGATGATATATTTCCTGGACCTTTCCAGCCGCCAGTCCGATCTGGTTGCCGTATGAAGAGTAGCCTGCAGCCGCAGTACGGGTAATCTTGCGCTGGGGAAGCTTGCCCGGCAGTGTTTCATCTATGGGAGTGCGGGGATCTCCGGCACCCGTAATTCTCATGGCTTGATAC
>JAZURH010000235.1:0-22909 GCA_045606125.1 Lentisphaeria bacterium
AAGACTGATAAGTAAAACAACATACATAATCCATAAAAAGGCCGTTGCAGATGCAGCGGCCTTTTTATATGAATACAAATTTGATTTTCTTAAAAAGAAAGCTATTTTGAATTCCTGAAACAACAATTAAAGAAAAAATCAACAATAAAAAACATGCTACCAAGAGAAAAATTAAGCAGTCTTGGCGCAGATGCCTTGAGCGACAGCGAACTTCTTGCTGTAATACTGAGAACCGGTACCAAAGGGCATCCTGTCCAGGAGATGGCATCTGACCTTCTTTCAAAGTTCGACGGAAGCCTGCTGCAACTGTGCGACGCTTCTGTAACTGAATTATGCAGCATACAAGGCATGGGGCAAACAAAATCCCTTGAACTGTGCGCGGCATTCGCTTTGGCACGGCGCATGTCAGTCCAAAGATTGTCAGAACGGGCAAACATGAGCAATCCAAGGCTTATTGCAAGCTACATGCGGCCTCTGTTAGGCAATATGAGACAGGAAGCATTTTATGTGCTTATGCTGGATTCCAAAATGAGACTGATAAGAGCCGACCGCATTACTCTGGGGCTTGCGGACCGCAGCCTTGTCCACGCCCGCGAAGTATTCAGAAACGCCATACGGGAATCCAGCACCGCCATAATACTATGCCACAATCATCCCAGCGGTCATGTAAATCCATCAAGACAGGACAGAGATGTTACAAAAATGCTGTTCGACGCCGGGGAAATAATAGGAATCCGGGTAATAGACCATATAATTGTCGGCAGCACACTCAGTCCAGACGGCGAAGAATACTACAGCTTCCTTGAAAAAGGGACCATGCCGTCTCAGGACAATGTTCCCTGATTGAAACAACATCATATCAGCCCCGGACAACAAAAAAGCCGCCCCTTTTACGGAGCGGCCCTTTCGCATCAAGCTGACTGATATCAGAATATACCCTGCTCAACCATGGCAGTGGCAACTTTCTTGAAACCGGCAATATTTGCACCGGCAACCAGATCATAGCCCAGACCGTATTCAGCAGCGGCCTTTGCGGACTCGTCATGGATGGTGATCATCATCTTCTTGAGCTGTGCATCGACTTCCTCGGCTGTCCACACAAGACGCTCAGAGTTCTGGCTCATTTCAAGTGCGGAAACGCCTACGCCGCCGGCATTGGCTGCCTTTGAAGGAGCAACAATGATGTGCTTCTGGGAACGCAGGTACTCCAGTGCATCGTTTGTGGTGGGCATGTTGGCAACTTCAATATAATATTTGACACCGGATTCAGCGATCTTTTTCGCCGACTCAATATCAACATCATTCTGAGTTGCAGCCGGCATGCAGATATCAACATCCTTGACACCCCAGCACTTCTGTCCGGGAACAAAAGTGCAACCAAACTTCTTGGCATAAGGCTCGCAGTGCATCGGGTCATTTGCGCGCATTTCGAGGATGTAGTTGATCTTTTCTTCAGTGATAACACCATCAGGATCATGGATATATCCGTCGGGACCGGCAAAATATGTGACCTTTGCACCAAGCTGAGCAGCTTTCTTGATGATTCCCCAGCCTACATTGCCGTAACCGGAAATTGCAATGCGCTTACCCTCAATGGTATCGTTTTCGTGCTTGAGAATCTCATTGAGATAATAGACGGCACCGAATCCTGTAGCTTCGGGGCGAATAAGTGATCCACCATAGGAAAGTCCCTTTCCGGTGAGAACACCATTCTGCCACACGCCCTTCAGGCGGCGATACTGACCGAACATATATCCGATTTCCCTTGCTCCGACACCCATGTCGCCGGCGGGCACGTCCACATCCGGTCCGATATAGCGGTAAAGAGCTGTCATGAAGCTCTGGCAGAAACGCATGACTTCCGCATCGCTCTTGCCTGCGGGATCGAAGTCAGAACCACCCTTTGCTCCACCAATGGGGAGGCCTGTAAGAGAATTCTTGAAAGTCTGCTCGAAGCCCAGGAACTTGATGATGCCGGAATAGACATTCTTCTGGAAACGAATGCCACCCTTGTAGGGGCCGATGGCACCGTTGAACTGGCAGCGGTAACCGATATTAGTCTGTGTCTTGCCCTGGTCATCAACCCAGACAACCCTGAATGTAAACATGCGTTCGGGTTCGACCATCCTTTTAAGGAGATCTACTTTCTCATATTCCGGATGCTTGGCAACAACTGGGCTGATGGAGCTGAAGACTTCTTCAACTGTCTGCACGAATTCCGGTTCATTAGCATGCTTTTCACGAACATACTGAATGGCACTTTCCACATACTTGTCCATTGTAACTCCTGTAATGCTATTGTACGAATATCTGTTGATATCCATTTTTGATCAAAAACAAAAAAAAGCCCATTTCATGCAAGACACAATATCAATGCCGACTTTTCAGCTGTACAAGCGCCAGCTTTACACCGCCGGACAATACCCGAAACCATGTCATGCCTGAAAAAAAAACCGATGTTTACTGTAAATATTTTTAAAGCATTTTCAAGTTAAAAGGTCGCAATTTCACACTTATTGCATATTGTTTATAGATAAAATGTTACATTTTATGTAATGATTTATATATATTCAAGCATTTTTCAGTAGGAAACACACCCTTTTGATGTCAAAAAATAAGTGCAAACAAAAGCAATACAATCAGGAAAAGAAGATTAAATCCGGTAAACATGAAAAGATACTTCTTTACCCCCTTGGGATCCACGCGGCGATACTCACTGTATGTTATCAGGGACGCCAGAGATGCTATCAGCGTTCCTGTACCACCTATATTCACTCCGACCAGCAGATCCTGATAGTTTTCTGTAAAACGGGACAGCAATATCGCCGAAGGCACATTGCTTATGACCTGGCAGGATATCACACTGAAGACCAGAGTACTCTTGTCCATCAGATATTCCAGAACATTTTTTACAAAACCTATTCTTGCCATGTTGCCGGAAAACACGAAAAAAGCGGCAAAAGTACAGAGAAGAGGATAATCCACCTGCCTTAACGCCTTCCGGTCCATTACCATAAGCACCCCGGCAATAATAGCTACTCCAAGAATATAGGGGAAAATGCGGAACACGATCACAATGGACAATGCAAACAGGGCAAGATATATCCACATACGCCATGGATTCCGTGGAACCGGCTTGTACACGATCTGGACAGGCTCATTGTCCACGCACATGCAGCAGAATGTTATAAGCAGAACCGCCACCAAGAAAGGCGGGAACATTATTGCCATAAACTCAAGGGTGGGAATATTAAATCTGCTGTAAAGAAAAAGATTCTGGGGATTTCCGAAAGGAGTCAGCATACCCCCCAGGTTGGCGGAAATATTCTGCATTATGAAAGTGAATGCCAGCAGCCTTTTGTTTTTGGTACTGTCCAGAACATAATATCCCAACGGAAGAAAAGTAAGCAAAGCCATGTCATTTGCGATGAACATGGAACCTATGAAAGTTATGTAGGCCAGCGCAAGCACGCAAAGCCGGGTAGTCTTGAAACTGCGGACAATCCTCCTGGAAAGCATTGTAAAAAAATCTATGTTGCGCAATGCGCCGACAACGGCCAGAACGCTGAACAGGCAGCTCAAAGTCTTCCAGTCAAAATATGCAAAATATTCACGCCCCGGTCTGACAAGGCATGAAGTAAGAAACGCTGCAGAAAGCGCTATCGCCAAAACAATGTTGGACTTGAAAAATCGAAATACACCGGCCATAATGGCCTTTGCATTATATTTGCCGCTCATACTGAAAGATTTTAAGCTGCATCCGCAGTTCAAGGGTAAAAAAAGTACGGGGGGCTGAAGCCCCCCGTACAACAACCGGGGCAAATACGCTTATTACAGCCTTTCACTCTTGTAGACATCCAGGAAGTACTTGTATGTGTCAACGCGAAGTTCGCCGCAAGCCATTTCATCGCAAGCAATATACGCGTTGTTGTGCAGGTTCAGAGCAGAGATGGTCCACATCTGATTAACTCCGCCTTCAACACATTCCTTCAATGCACGGGCCTTGTTGTGTCCGCTGATAAGAAGAAGAACTTCCTTTGAATCAGTTACAGTGCCGACACCGACGGACAGGGCCCTGGCAGGAACCTGTGACGGATCGTTGTTGAAGAAACGGGAATTGACGATACGTGTGTCTTCGGTCAGATCCCTGACTCCGGTCCTGGAAGCCAGTGAAGTAAAGGGCTCGTTGAAGGCAATATGCCCGTCAACACCGGATCCGCCAAGGAACAGATCGATGCCGCCGTATGAAGCAATCTTCAGCTCATACTTTTCACATTCGGACTCAAGGTCGTCAGCCATGCCGTTGAGAATATTGATGTTCCCGGCGGGAATATCAATGTGGTTGAAGAAATTATCATGCATGAAGAACCAGTAGCTCTCATGATGCTCGCGGGGGAGTCCCACATACTCGTCCATATTGAAAGTCACAACATTCTTGAAGCTGACCTTGCCAGCCTTATTGGCCTCGATAAGGCGCTTGTACACGCCAAGAGGTGATGAACCTGTGGGAAGACCAAGCACAAAGGGACGGTCCGCCTTATGATTGTTGATAGCCGCGATGATGTGATTTGCAGCCCACTGGCACATTGTGTCGTAGTCTTTCTGGATAATGACTTTCATTTTTTGATTCTCCTGACTTTAAAGGTACTATGCGTATTTTTTAAGCTGATGTCAGGCTTCGGGCGTCAGCTTGTCAAAACCTGTGAAGGGACGAAGGACCTCAGGAACCACAACGGAACCATCTTCCTGCTGATAGTTTTCAAGTATTGCGCAGACCACACGGTCCGTAACGCCTGTAGCGGAAATCGTATGGACAAATCCCCTGCTGCCTTCTGCGTCCTTATAGCGGATATTAAGACGGCGGGACTGGAACTCAGTGAGATTTGTATTGCTTGTGACTTCACGGTATGAACCGAATCCGGGATACCAGGCTTCAATGTCATACTTCTTGAATCCGGGAGCGCCCATATCGCCTACGCAGACATTGACAACACGATACGGAATGCCCAGCTGCTGAAGCAGGTATTCCTCGTTCTCAAGGCACATTTCATGGTACTTGGGAGAATCTTCGGGCATGCAGAAGACAATCTGCTCAACCTTGTGGAACTGATGCACGCGGAAGATGCCGCGGGATTCCTTGCCGTAGCTTCCGGCCTCGGTCCTGAAGCAGGGAGTGTATGATGTATAGCAGCGGGGCAGGCTTGAAGCGTCAAGCACTTCATCCGCATGATATCCGACCAATGTCTGCTCGGATGTTCCAATAAGCGCCAGGTCCTCGTTTGTCAGAGCATAGGTCTGATCGCCGAAGAAAGGCAGATAGCCTGTTCCATAGAGAGTGTGGGCCTTGGCTGCACAGGGGGACATGAACAGCTTGAATCCACGCTTGACAAGAGTCTGCTGTGCCCAGAAGAACATGGCCTGGGTAAGCTGGGCTCCCTGCCCGCACCAGTAGTAGAAACCTGACTGGGCAACTTTTGCGCCACGGCCAGTGTCAATTATTCCAAGAATGTCGCCGATGGCCTGATGATCACGGGCCTCAAAACTGAAATTGGGCTTTTCACCGACAAAGCGCACCGGAACATTGTCCGCATCTGAATCACCATCCGGGCATTCGTCAGAAAGGAAATTCGGAAGCCAAGTCATCATTTCTTCGACCTTAGCCTTCAGTTCATCCATGCGGGTTTCCTTCTCACCAAGCGTAACCTTCAGGGTCTTGACCTGCTCTCTGGCCGCCGGATTGTCCTTGCATTCCTTGCTGAGCCTGTTGCGCTCCGCACGCATTTCCTCGACTTCACGCACCAGTCCCAGGTATTCCCTGTCCAGTGAGCTGAGCTGGTCTATGTCAACATCACAGCCGCGCCTGGCTGCATTTTTCTTGACGAGTTCCGGATTTTCGCGCAGGATTCTAATGTCGATCATTGTCTTTCCACTTTGTTTTGGTTGTTAAATCAAGCCGCCTCAGCGGTTAAAATCATGAATTGTTAATATAGCATTTTTTCCTGCAAAATCAACGCAGGATCAGCAACCCAGTGAATACAAAAGCTGAGAAAAGCTGTCAGCCAGACGATTTTCCCGTATTCTTGCCGTTTTAAAACGCAGGAAGGGCTGTCGTCCATGGCAGTGATCCATGGCAAACACGCCATAATCCATATCTTCTGCCTCAATGCAGTCAGATCCTCTTTCCGCCGCATGTATCCGTGCAAATGCCAATACAACCGTAAATGCAAGACACAGTGCCCTTATACCGGCAAAAATATCCACGCCATAGTATGCCACGCCGAAAAACTGCAGACACTCAAGCCGCACATGTGCAAAGCGGATAAAAGAATCAAATGCCCCTTCCCCGAACCGTATCTTTTCACATGAAAGCAGTTTCACTTTGCTGAGGGGCATATCGGGATGCTCCATGCTTATGCTGCGGAGATTTCCACCGCCAAGCACCAGGCGTGCAATATTCCAGCACTGGCGCATTCTGTACATGGGGGTGACTTTTATGGTCTCCTCATCCCTTCTGGCATAAGCCACAAGCCTCTGAATGAAAATCCATCTCAAAGGTGCGCTTATGCGCCAGCGGGGCAGTTCAGCGGCTTCCGACTCCAGTTTTCCAAGAAGAGTTTCATACACCTGATTCATTGTGGAATCGTCATTCAGGAACGTGGCTCCAAGCTGCGCGCATCTGCGGGAAAACAGCATCAGCATGCGCATGCGCCGTGGGAAATCGCTGGAACTGCAGTCAATGATGCGCCGGGCAAAATCTCTAATTTTTTCCACGGCCCCGCGCTCAAGTCCGCAAAGCTGAACATCAGTGAAACCACTGCCGAACTTCATTTCAGACACAAGCTTCTCTATGTCCCTGCGCTGTTCTCTTATGGGTTTGCCGTGATTGGCCAGAACAGCGGGACAGTCCATTCTTGCCAGCACGCTGATTTCACCGGGGAAAGTGGACACTATGTTGAAGGGATAGCCCCTGCATGTAAATGCCTTGAAGTCAAAACCGCATTTTGCATGCATGCGGCAGGCGCCGTTTTCTCCCACAAACACACATCCCCGCGGTCCACGCTTAAAGTACAGCCAGCCGTTTATGCGCTCGCTGAATTCGGCAGGCACATCCTCAAACTCGCTCCAGTCCCTGGAAGCTATGCGGGCACGCTCCTCCGGGGTAAGAAGCACAAGAAAACGGCGGCAGCAAAGACCGCACATCATGCAGCTGTAATTCTGCAGCCCGGAAATGTAAATGTTCTTTGACATAAAGTTCAACAGCGGAAAATGCTTCAACGGGACGCCGTCTTCTCAGTGATTGAAAGGCACATGGCATCAAGAGCAAGTTTCTCATCTACATTTGAAGAAAGGCTCTTAAGGAAATCCGACACATATCCAATATTCTGCAAGGCCTCTTCCGTGGACACCGCTGAGCACTCCAGCCCGGACAGCATCTCAGGATTGGGAAGCATTTCATCCGAACAGCCATAGGAAATTACAAGAGACTGCAGAAACCATGCCTGAATTGCATCAGTCACCTTCATGCGCAGACGCACATATTCAGCCTCCTCCCGGGCAAGATTCTCCTCCTCCACCAGTTTCTTCATCCTCTGGTCATCTGCATTATCCCATGAGGAATCCCGGTTTTCCTCTGCATATTCCGCCGCCCGTATGCGCTGGGCGGCAAGTATGTTGGCTATAGCAGAAGCCGCCCTTATTCCAACAGATGCACCTGCATTGCGCCTCATGGTCGCAAGAACAGTAAACAGCCCCTGCTCCGCCAGTTCCGAATAATCTTGCCTGTTGCGCAGAAGCGAAATGACCTGACAGCGGGATTTCGTTGTCGGAAGAAGCATGCGCGGATTCACTGAAAGCAGAAGCAGCATGGTACTTCCGGGAGGTTCCTCAAGGGTTTTGAGAAATGCGTTCTGGGATGAATCATTCAGGCGTTCAGCCTCCACTATCATACCTATTTTCAAAAAACCAGGTGCGGCAGCAAGAGAAATGACATGCTCAAACTCACGCATGTCCTCAACTTTTATCTGACGGGATTTTGACTGGGGGCGCACTACAGTAAGATCAGGATATGCATTGTTGATGAAACGGCAGCATGCAGGGCATGTTCCACAGGCTGAACCGTCCTCCAATGGAGATGTGCATGCCGCAGTCCTGGCCCAGGCCATGGCAAACTTTTCAAGATAGTCCATGTCATCCCCGACTATCAGATATGCCTGTCCTGTCCGCCCTCTCGCCTTAGTTTGAAGCAGACGCTTGCAAAGGTTGGGAAAATGCTCTTTGAATGGAGTCAGCGGCATAAGCACTCCCTGAAAACCGGAACCCCGCTTACAATATTCCTGACCTGCTCTGCAATATCCTCTATGGACTGCGCGGCATCAATGACCGCCACGCGTTCCGGATTCTGGCGGGCTATCTCGAGAAAACCGTTCCTGACATTGCGGTGGAACTCATCTCCCAGGCTTTCCATCCTGTCCCCGCCCGCTCCGCCGGAACGAAGTGCAAGACGCTTCCAGGTCTCTTCCACCGGAAGATCAAAAAGCAGTGTTACATCAGGTCGTCTGCCGCAGACACAATATTCATTAAGCACATTTATAAAGTCTACAGAAAGATTCCTGGCATATCCCTGATATGCCGTTGTGGAATCTATGAAACGATCGCAGATAACCACGCCGCCCTTTTCAAGATGGGGCTTTATGACCTGCCTCACATGCTGCGCCCTGCTGGCGGCAAAAAGAAGAAGCTCTGTTTCCGGTGCCACATCCTCCTCCCTTTTTTCAAGCAGCATTGCCCTTATGTCCTCGGCAAGTTTCGTACCGCCTGGTTCCCGGGTGCAGAGAACATCCGCCCCGTTTTCACGCAAAAATTCAGCAAGAAGCCTGAGCTGGGTCGATTTGCCAGCGCATTCAGGTCCCTCCAGTGTAATAAACAAACCGGACATAATTTTCTCCTTTTTAACAGATCAGGCCTTCTGTTTTTCCTCGTAGTCCTCAAAATCACCTTCGAACCACTCTACACGGCCGTCCGGCTTGAAGACAAGCAGGTGGGAGCAAATGCGGTTCAGGAAGAAACGGTCGTGGCTGATGACCATGGCGCAGCCGGGAAAGTCCATTATGGCATTTTCAAGCACCCGCATGGTATTGACATCCAGGTCGTTTGTCGGTTCGTCCAGCAGAATGAGATTGCCGCCGGTCTTGAGAAGCTTTGCCAGGTGCACCCTGTTCCGTTCACCTCCGGAAAGCTGTCCCACCATCTTGCTCTGCTGGGTTCCGCGGAAATTGAAGCGGGAAAGATAGGCCCGGGAGTTCATCTTCTTGTTCCCCAGCATGACATCTTCCTCTCCGCCGGAAACTTCCTCGAACACAGTGTTTGAATCATTCAGGGCATCCCTGTTCTGGTCCACGTATGAAAGACTTACTGTTTCGCCTATGGTTATGCTTCCAGAATCAGGTTTTTCTTCACCTGTTATCATCTTGAATAAAGTAGTCTTGCCTGTGCCGTTGGGGCCGATGACACCAACAACGGCTCCCGGAGGCAGGCTGAAGGAACAATTTTTTATAAGCTGACGGCCGCCGAAGCCCTTGCAGAGATTCTCCACGACAAGCACCTTGTTTCCCAGACGGGGACCTGGAGGTATCTGTATGCTGTAATCATCTCTGGACACATCGAAACTCTGTGCCGCAAGCTCCTGATAACGACGCACACGTGCCTGGTTCTTCTGATGACGCGCCGCTACAGATGAATTTATCCATTGAAGTTCCTGAGCGAGTACCTGCTGCCTGCGGGTCTCCTTCTTTTCCATAATGCGCAGGTATTCCTGCTTCTGCTTAAGCCAGGAGGAATAATTTCCCTCAAAAGGAAGCCCCCTGCCGTCCTCTATTTCAAGGATCCACTTTGTTATTCTGTCAAGGAAATAACGGTCATGGGTAACGATGATCACGGTTCCGGGGAATTCGCGTAGTTCATTTTCGAGCCAGCTTATGGCCTCGGCATCAAGATGGTTTGTCGGTTCATCCAAAAGAAGCAGATCCGGCTTGCTGAGAAGGGCTTGACACAACGCCACGCGTCTGCGTTCGCCGCCGGAGAGTTTCGTTACATCGGCGTCCATGGGGGGAAGAGTCAGAGCTGAAGCCGCCATCTCAAGAAGATGGTCTATGTTCCATCCGTCCAGTCGGTCTATCTCACCCTGGAGAAAGTCAAACTCGTCGTTCAGCTTTTCCTGCTCTTTTTCCGTGTGTTCTTCACCCATTTCAGCCATGATCTCATCATATCTGTCAATCATGGCAGTGATGCTGGACATGGCCTCCTGCAAATTTCCGCGGACATCCAGTTCCGGATTGAGCCTGGGTTCCTGAGGAACAAGAAGCGCACGGCACCCCTTGGTTATCTGGGCTGTACCCTGAATATCCTTGTCCTCGCCTGCCATGATTCTGAGAAGAGTGGACTTTCCTGCACCGTTCTCACCCACAATGCCTATTTTGGCTCCCAGGTAGAAAGAAAGATTGAAGTTGCGAAGCACGGCACGGTCACCGTACATCTTGGTCATGTTCTGCATCTGGAAAACAAAATTCGGGGCCATTTCTTCACCTCAAAGTTCTATCGTAGTTAAAAAGAAAATCAGATTCGCCCGAAGCGGTTCGCTCCGGCAAACCGCCACGCCCGTCAATGACAACATGAGCGGCACGCACGGCTTCATTGCGCTGACGACGCCAGTCATAGGGACGAGACGGGCGCAGGACAGTCAAAGGTCCTTCCTTGTATGGCACAAGTTCTATTCCCCGGGCATCAACAAAGGGCCTCTGCCCATATTCACCGGGCATAACGGCCCGGGTCATCATAAGCGGCGGGCGGGAATACACTGTCATTGCCAGGGGAACTTCCGCAGCAGCGCAAAGACATTCAAGCTGGGGCCTGTCTATTTCAAGGGCAATGGAAACACATTCAGCGCCAAGAGAAACAAGTTCGGCGGCAGCAATTGCATTCAACACTCCCAGACCGGGCCCTGCTTCAAAACGCGCTCCGGGAACCCTTTCCCGCAATAGCTGCCATCCATCCCAGCTGTTGACTTCAAAAACAGTACCGGCTGCCGCAAGTCTTTCCACAAGCCGGCCAATAGGAGCCAGCTGATGCTCATACATCACATACGGCAGCGCAGCCAGAGCGCCTTCAAGAGACATGACGGCCTCTGCCTGCCTGTCAGCTTCATCATCAGTTTCAGGATAACAGCAAACGATTGGCGTCATGCCGGAAGGTATCCGGCAAATATCATCCCAGTTGACACGGACGCGATCCGCATCCCGGAATGTACGGCAGTTCTCCCGGCATGGTGCAGGTACTGCCTTAAGCATGGCATCTATTTCTGGTGGGAGAGCAACTCCCCTGGGAAGCCCGTCATCCTCCCGCAGGGCTGAACGCAAAAAAGCGGCGGCGGCGTCAACAGCCTGGTTGACAGCATTGCGTGGAAGCATTTTTTCACGGAGGCCCGCTTCCGGCTCAATTATTTCACGACTGCATTTCATGTCAGAGGCAGTTTTCATAACGGCATCAAGCATGTCATTTACAGTCACGGCTCTTTTGGCGTTTGCTATTCGTTGGGGAGGGATACGGTGACTGCCGTTTGCTGAAGGAGATTCAAAATGCAGCAATGTCCCACCTTTATCGTCTTCCTCTACACGAAGAGTAAAAAACGGCGCTGATGGAGCACTGCATCCGGGCAGTGCATTGCCGACAGAAGAAGCGGCCCGCCTGGATTCTCCAGTCATGCCTTCACGTTTTCCGCATATATATCCGTCTGTCAATTCTCTTCCGGTATAATCCCCCAGAGAAACAGCCTCGCTCCTGAGCTTGTCAACATCCATGGATTCATCAATTGCAGCACGGTAAAGCCCTACTGCACGGGAAACCCATGCCGCCGTCTTCAGGCGTCCTTCTATTTTCAGGGATGCAACACCCATTTCCTCCAATTTTCCGATCCAGTCCACCAGACACAGATCATGCATGGACATGGGCCTGTCCTCATTTCCCGAAACATCCTTCCATGCCACCCGGCAGGGACTCGTACATGCTCCTCTGTTTCCGCTGCGTCCCCCGCCCCAGGAGGAAAGCAGGCAGCGCCCTGAACATGAAAAACACAATGCTCCCTGCACGAAAACCTCTGTCTCTACATCATTTTCAGCAGAGGCCGCCCGTATTTCATCCTCACTGAGTTCCCTTGCAAGCACTACCCGGGAAATACCCAGCTCCCTGCAGGAACGCACGCCGGAGGACGAACTGATTCCAGCCTGTGTGCTGAAATGAAAATCAAGTTCGGGAAACGCCTTCCTGAATGCAAGATATGCAGGATCCATTATAAGCACACCATCCACACCGGCATCGCGGGCTGCCGCAAGCGAACGCGCTGCCATGCCAAGTTCACGCTGTGCTATCATGGTATTGAGGGTAAGATATACTCTTCCGCCTGCTTCATGGGCTTTCTTCACTGCAATGTTCAACTCTGCAGGACTGAAGTTCCTGGCACCTGCCCGGGCATTGAAGTGCTTCATGCCAAGATACACGGCATCCGCACCCGAAGCAAAAGCAGCATCCAGGACGCCCATACCACCGGCCGGCGATAAAAGTTCTATTTTTCTGCCGTCATTTTCCATCAGCTGAAATCCATATCTCCGGTAATCCGTATTATGCCCTTGACGCGTTTTACAAAAAGCACATTTTCAGGAAAAACCGCTTTCAATTCCCCGTCCAGCATGTCTGCCGCATCATCCAGCATGGCTGAAAACAATTCTCCAGGCACATTTTCCTCCGCGATCACCCGCATATCAACAGTATATCCGGGGCCATCACCGGTGGCGTATCCAAGGGAAAACTTCGCATCAAGAGAGAATATGCCGTCATACTTCGAATTGGATGTCACACCACAGGCAGGACGCCCGGGACGCCTGGTAAAGTCCTTCCCGTACTTTTCCTCCAGTGCATGATCCACATTACGCAGGGCCATGCTCAAACGCGCCTCCCATTTTTCCAATTCACTGCTTTTCATCAGTTCTCAAACCTTAAACCCACATTGACAGGAGCATCAATATTCATCGTACTCACCGTCATAATCCCCGTCATAGTCTTCCTCAACACGCTGGGGCTTGCGATACTTGGAAAGGATCTTCATCCGTATTCCGGGAGGTTCAGGCGGCAGCCTGTCCAATGTCTTCTGAAGCATGTCCCTGATTTCAGCCTCGTCCTCCTCCAATTCAGCCATAGTCGGAAAGATCACACATCCGGGCTCGGCCTTGCGCAGTCTCTCCAGATTCTCCTCCGCAATGTCGATATCCATCTTATTCGCTATTATAACATACGGACGGGCTGCAAGATCCTCATCGTATTTGTTCAGTTCAGACTTGAGATTTTCCAGATCCTTGAGCGGATCGCGTCCGTCAACTCCACCCATGTCAAGCACGAAGCAAAGCAGCCTGCAGCGCTCTATATGTCTGAGGAAATCATGCCCCAGTCCCACATTGTCTGAGGCCCCGTCAACAAGTCCGGGAATATCAGCAACAGTATAGCGCCTGTAATCCTCCATTTCAACAACACCCACATGGGGATGCAAAGTTGTAAAGGGATAAGGCGCAGTCTTTGGACGGGCAGCCGATATTGAACGCAGCAAGGTCGATTTTCCGGCATTGGGATACCCAACCAGTCCCACATCGGCAACGGTTTTCAGTTCCACATACAAGTCCTTTATCTCGCCGGGCGTACCCGGCTGGCACTTGGTGGGGGCCCGATTGACCGATGATACGAAATGGGTATTTCCAAGGCCTCCCCGACCGCCTTTTGCCACAACGCATTCCTTGTTTTCAGCATCAAGGTCTGCGATAAGTTCATTAGTCTCAACATCAAATATAAGCGTTCCCACGGGTACTGGTATCACCACATTTTCTCCATTGGCTCCATGAAGGCGCTGCCTGCCGCCGTTGCCGCCGTGCTTCGCCTTCCATTGGGTCTGGAACTTAAGGGCCACAAGTGTCAGTTCACTCCCGGTGGCGCGGACTATCACATTTCCGCCGTCACCGCCGTCACCGCCATCAGGGCCGCCTTTCGGAACATATTTTTCCCGTCTGAAACTGCGGGAACCTGAACCGCCGTTTCCTGACTCCACATGAATCTGCGCTCTGT
The DNA here is from genome assembly GCA_045606125.1 of Lentisphaeria bacterium. Classification (GTDB taxonomy): domain Bacteria; phylum Verrucomicrobiota; class Lentisphaeria; order Oligosphaerales; family Oligosphaeraceae; genus RGIG3456. The sequence goes on from JAZURH010000235.1 coordinate 14,158, forward strand.
CTATATACATATCAAACTCTCCATAATGACATAGAAAATGATACTATAAATCAACAATAAAAAAAACAAGGCGCCGTTGCAAATATATAAATCAAATGGCATATTACGGCAATTTGTATCCATTCGGCGCAAAACTTAAAGCATATATCATAAAATCCTGATGAAGAAAAATAAAAATACAACTCCGGCACAGGAAGACAAGCAGCCGGAAAACCTGGCATATATGAACAAAGGCAAACTCAGATGGCAGCTGCCTGCTGCCTTCATCTCTGGTCTGCTTCTGGCCCTGGCGTTTCCTCCGGCCGGATTCTCATATCTGGCATGGGTCGCATTAATCCCCATGCTTGTCATCCCCATGCCGAAGGAAAGATTGCCGCGCCTGCTGTGCGGTCTGATTTTCGGCTATACCCATTTTGCCATGTTGCTCAACTGGCTCAACGAAGTCGGCTTCGGTGCTGGCTGGCTGCTGGCAATATACTGCGCAATATATCCCGCAGCCTGGTATTTTCTGGCAGGTTCCCTGTTCAAGCGTCTTGCCCCCGCTGATGAACTGCACCCGGCAGCGGGATTGCTGCATACGGCACACACACTGCGGGGCTGCCTGGCACCGCTTATTCTTGCTGCCCTGTGGGTAGCACTTGAATGGATCAGATCCTGGCTTTTCACCGGTTTTCCATGGGGATTCACCGGCATATCACAATATGGTCACCCCAGCATAATCCGCCTTTCTGCATATACAGGAGTATACGGCATTTCATTTCTGATTATCATGTGCAACTGTACCATCGCAGCCGAACTCTGCCGGGGTGCATTCACTTTCACCAGAATAGGAAAACTCTGCTTCCCGCTTCACTATGTATGTTTCGGAATATGCATTTGCCTGGGGCTTGCACCGCTTTTCGTGCAAATACCCGATGTTCCCGAGGAATCCCCCATGCTGAAAGTGGCCGCCATCCAGGGAAACATCCCTCAATGCAGATCATGGACTCAGCAGGAATATGATTTTGCGGCAAAGACATACGATGAACTGACAAGAAAGGCTGTTGCTGAATATGATGGATTGGATCTGGTACTGTGGCCGGAATGTGCAGTGCCTGCCAGCATGGGATACCAGCCTTTCATGGCAATGCTCATCAAACTTCAGCAAAAAACAAAAATACCATTACTGATGGGCGCAATTCAAAACAGACTTCCTCCGGGAGAAAATGCGCCTGAACTGGTACGCACATTCAACTCAGTGCTCCTGTTGAATGAAAAGGCACATGTAACCGCAGGCTACGATAAAATGCACAGAGTCCCCTTCGGTGAATATGTCCCCTTCGGTGACAGACTGCCATGGCTCAGAGATGCCATAGGAATGGGAAGGGACCTGACTCCGGGAAACACTCCCTATGTTTTCAACCTGCCAAAAGGCGCAAGGGCCGGTGTAAATATATGTTTTGAAGACGCATTCCCGGAAATAAGCAGACAATTTACCCTGAACGGAGCAAATGTGCTGATGACTGTTACAAACGATTCCTGGTACAATGAAAGCTGCGGTGCTGAACAGCATGCCGCCCATGTCATTTTCAGAGCAGCCGAAAACAGGCGTCCATTCCTGAGAAGCGGTAACAACAGCCACACCATGATGATAACTCCGGCGGGCGTTTCCATGGGACAGCTTGTTGGGCCGGACAGCGTATTCACAAGCGGTTTTCAAGCATACGAACTTCCCGTTTCTGATGAATGGGGACTCACATTCTATACACAGCACGGAGATGTGTTCGCACATGTCTGCACATTAATTTCCGCTATTCTTCTTTTAATAATGCTGTTTTTTTCCTACAAAAAGCATGAAAAATTGCGTAAAAAACACAACTGATCTTATTCATTGTTCTGGCGATGGAAAATATCAGTAATCTTCAGATGCATAACAGTCCTTATCTTTTTCAAAGAACTTCTTCATAGCTATCCAACAATTTCACAAGATGTCTGTTTTCAAGGCGCAATTGAACACAAAGCATCTTGTTTTTTCAAAATACCATTTTTGTGTTTAGATTAATTTGTGCTGTTGCTATATTATCAAGTCAAAAGTAAGCTGGAGGCCGTCTTGGGACTTCCCCTCATTTCCCTTTTTCTGCGTTCTCTGGCATGTCACAGCGTTTGATGACGCTGTCAGCACGGTACGAGCGTGATGAACCAGCTGAACGAATGCCTCATTTGTTGCGCATACCACAAAGCGCAGCAGCAAATAGATTAGCAGAATAATCCATATTTGCCGGCTCACAGCGTTTTCGTTGAAACTTTTGCGGTGTGCAATTACGAATCAGCTCCAAGGTATCGGCATAATTGGAAAGTCTGCCTCAGATGCCATTCAGACTCAACACATGGACAAGGTGAACATAGACCATTGCCAGCACGCAATGAACGAATAGAACTGGATCTTGTGCTTGTTTGCGAAGTTTTAGATAATACAGCCCGGTACCCAACTTGAAATTTTGGCAAGTACAATCACAGTAGTATATACAAAAGGCTCCTGGTCTCTCCTATGGTTGCTTGCGTTCTTGTCTTTGCTACCGGAACTTCCCGGAATGCTTTTGGTATTCTCTTACCTATTGTCCCTGCTGTTCAGCAATCTTCTTATCATCAGCATATCTGCATGTCTTGACAGTGCGGTTTGCTGTGACCACCGCTCGCCTATCTCAAGTACTATGATCATAGTTTTCCTGATATCGGGAATAATGGCAGGCATCAAAACTGCTGATGGTACACCTGAAATAGACATAGGTACATTTGGGTCTCTGTTTATATTACGCTTCTTATAGAAATGGTAGTGGCGGATTTCTGTTCAAGAAATTCACGACAAAGCGCAGTTGAACTTAAATTATTGCCGGTGTGATAATGTCTGTAGATTGTGATATCCTGATATGTGTAGAAAAAACATGATTGCCATTGTTTTTCCGGACATAACAGGGGAAATAAAGCATAAAAATAAAAAACTTGACAGAACAAGTATTTTCTGCTATAATAGTAGAAAGATATGATATTTGGTTTGCAATGTCTTGGTGCGCAAGCATTACTTCCCGACAGTACATCCTGATTTCAATTCGAATGTGGAGTATTAGGAGTCATTCATTTGCAATGACATTTGAGAAAACAAAAAATTGAGAAAACAAAAAAACGGAGACAAAAATGCAAAGTTCACTGGTGCTTATTCAAGACGAAGAGATTCAGGCTGTTCTGGAAGGTGAGATGTTCTCAACATCCACAAACATTATTTTTAACTTTTTTATGAAGCTTGCCCAGTTCATAATGTTCCTGATTGGCATAAGGAAACAAGGTCAGCTTGTTGTTACGAATAAGCGTGTTGTACTGGAAGTAAAATCTATTACATGCTGCTGCATTCCCGACGGCTCCGCTTTCATGTCTATACCGTACAGTGGTATTGCCAGCGTGGAATATGGTTTTAAGGCAATGTGTGTCTGCGGCCTCTGCCGTAAATATTCATTGACAGTCACTCCCAAGAGTGGCACCTCTGTTGGTTTCTATCTGAAGGGCGGCGAAGCTGAGGCCAGTTCAATTGCCAATGCAATTTTAACAAGTATAAATTAACGATTACAAATAAGTGATCATAGCAAAACATATGCTGTCGGCCCTGCCGCTTTGGATTATTCTCAATGCATACGCGTTTCTTCTGGATGCATTGGCACTTGCGAGCGGGGCGGGCATGTGTTTTCTTATTCACCGGGGACATTTTATTTTGGGCTCGATTTCTGGGCTCGCCTTTATCATATTTCTTATTTCAGCGATAAAACTGCATCTAAGTTATCCGTTGAAGTTGAAAACCTATCACGTCCTATACAGGCGCAATAGGCATTCTCTACATTATGATTCTTTCAAGGATTTCATGGGGGCACCATGCCATAGGCTGTTAGTTCGCACTGTACTGCATCGCACAGGCCATATAGAAGAATATGATATCATATTCGAAAGAGCATGGGGTAAAACAATGCCCTGTTGCTCTGTAAAGCAGTCAGAAGTCCATATATTCCATAATGCAGAAGAGGGTATTCGTTGGCTTAAAGAGCAATCATCCAGAAAATAAGTATTTTCATTTTAGAAATAAATTAATATGTCAAACAAATATGAAGATCCAGTAGAAGCATTCAAGAAGGCATGCAACCAAAAAGGGACAGTTGCTCAAAAGTGGAGCACTGAAGTGGACATCCAAAAGCGCTTAAACCGCCAGCCATTTGTTGCCATGATCTGGAGTTACAAATATCCAGGTGCAGGAATGTTCTACCTTGGCAGACCATTCGCCGGGGTTATGATGATTCTCATATTTGTTTTATATTTATGCTTGCTTGGCGGTTTGATTTACAATTTCTGCATTGCTGAAAATGCACTGAAAGACAAGGTCATAGCCTGTTTGATGACTTTTTTCATCCTTTCATTTTTTTATTATGCAATCGTCTGCATATACACTTTCATAGTGGCATTGCACGACCACAATAAGGCGGTTAAGGATTGGGAATTATACAAGGCCAAGGAAGAAACAAAATGCGAAACCAAGGCATAAATGCCTTAGTAAAGTCAGATGTATAGGCATACACGAAGACTTAGCTGATTTCAAATTATTAGTTTTCCCTGTGGCAGCTAAAACAGTTCAATCCATCCGCCGTTGGAAAAGTCGCAAAGTTTTTTACCCACAGCTTTCCACAAAAAAAATCCTCAGGAAAAACACTTAAATATAAACTGTACAATTCTGTATCGATATATTGATAAAACAATTACAGGAAAATTATACAATTGACCTATTTGGGCAAAATGGACAAAAAATCACGGCTGTCCCATAACTTTTCAAAATAACCTAATTTGAAGTGCTTACTATTAGGATGATGCTGGGATAACATATTTTCTCTACAATATATATGAACATTACTACAGCGAAGATCTGCAAAACGCTTTTGCAGACATATAATAATTGCTTACAGCAAAGAAAAAGTCAATGTAAAACATACAGAAAACCACAATAAAGAAGATTATACTATCACAAAATATTCTTCCGGAGCTGATATTTTAAATGCTTATTATCGATCAGTCTGCAGGTATTATGGTTGTCATATCTTCCAGAAAGTTTGATTTGGCAATTTTTGGCAAATAAATCCATCAATTTGAACAGAGCCTTATATCCTGTTAGTACAAAAAAACGGATGCCGCAAAACCTTTACGGCTTTGCGGCATCCGGAATTTTATTCAAAGACCTGCTTATTCTGCAGCCTTGATTGTATAGGAAATCTTCACCTTGTCTCCAGCCTTGAACTCATCGCCAAGCCTGATCTGAAGCGCACCAACGGATTGCCCCTGGTTATTCATACCGGGAACGACTTCGCAAAGATACTCTTTATCAAACTTCACAATAACCTTGCCCCCGAAACGGACAGCACCTGCCTTTCCGGGCTTGTCGGTCCATTTTCCGCCAATGAGGTATTCCATAGAGAATCCGGGCTTGTCCTCCAGGAAAGGAATCTGCTCGATAAAACGCTTGAACTTGATATCCTCGGCGAAATTGACATCGACTGTAAACTTGACACCATCGTCAAGGCACTCAGTCTTGCGTTCAAATGTGACTCCGGGTCCCTGGAACAGAGCGCCTTTTGCAACTACATCAGTTTCATTTTCAACAACGGCCTTGTACTCCCAGTAGTCAGGATATGCCACATTTCCGTTCGGCAGGTCGCCACGGAGAATGTGCATGGTGTTACCATGCCAGTTCACGCCGGTTATGAATGCACCGTATCCCTCAAACCAAAGTATGGACGTACCCTGAAGGCGGGTCCAGATATAGGTCGGCAGCCTGGGATTTTCAATTGTCTTGTAACGCTGTGACGCAACCCACTTGGGTGCAGTTCCATTCAGGTACTGATACAGATAATAGTTGTTCTTCCTGACTGCAAGGAACTCATTATTGAAATTGCGCACGAATTCGCCCTTTTCATGAGGAAGCTTCGGATTCTTGATTGGAACGGACTTGTAGCGGACATTCTTCAGATAGGGCGAGAAGGAGGACATGCTGTATCCTACTGCCGCATTGTACGCACTTTTTTTGGGTGAAAGATCCTTCATCATTTCATCCTTCGGGGGCTTGCTTCCAAACTTGGGTTCGTCAAATACGGCAGCGGACTCTATCTCGCCGCGAAGCAGGCTCCAGCCGGCACCATACTGGGCCACGTTCCATCCACCGGAAGTACGATGGGAAAAATTGCTTGATCCGATAAGGCGTCCATTTGGTTCGCGCACCACGGAATGAGACATAAAATCATGAACTATGCGGCATCCTTCCAGGGCTTCCTTGTTTCCGCTCATGCGGTAGTAATGCGCCTGCAGGCACTGTCCCAGTCCCTGATATGTTGCATCAGGTCCGTAGGCTTCCTGCTGATAACCAGTTTTCATGAACCTGTCATTTTCAGGATTGCTCATTTCATGTATATAGTCTTCGGCAAGTTTCTTGTAGCCTTCATTGCCGTAGGCTTCGTAAAGCATGTGATAACAAAGCGGGAAATGGCTTGACTGATTGTCGCAGCTGACCCTGAACATGCTGAATCTGTCAGACATTCTCTTCACGGCGTCATACCAGAGATCCCTGAGCTCCTTATTCTTTATGGACTTGGCTGATTCATAGAAAGCACTCACCTGCCCTATGTACCCAAGTGCGTCACCACCGCAATAATCAGAACTGCTTTCAGCAAATGTATCACTTTCCTTCATCCTGAGATAGGGGCGGAGGGCAGCAATAAGAATACGGTTATCCAACTTGCCGGTATACGGGTTGAATGGGGCTTCAAGACTGTTTACGACTCCCATGGGTGTCAGTGCAATGGCCTTTCCATAGTCCTTGCTCGCCGGATCCAGATTCTGCTTTTCCAGCTGATAGTTAATATAAGTAAAGATTCCCCAAGGACCCAGAATACCATCCCTGTTTTCCAGAGCGGCAAACTCGTCTTTCAATGTACGCAAGTCAACGATATCTACCTTGAAATCTTCAGGCTTGAGAGTCTTCACCCAGTTATGTATGCGCAGCTGGAACTTGTGGGCATAAATAGTGCCGTCATCGGCCTTTTCTATGCTGCCGTTGATCTTTCTTGCAGTTTCCTCATCGGGACAAAGAATGACGGGCATGCCGCCGAAACCGAAGGCATAATAGGGTTCCGTCTTGGGAGACACGCAATTGAACTTGAAGACCTCTCCAACTTTTCCGGAAACATCAATTTTTCCCCTGCCCTTGTTTTGAGCCAGCACATTTCCACTGCCATCAATGATCTTGAATCCTGCCCCGGTCATAAACCAGTCAAGACTCTTCGCGCCCTCCGGAATAAGAAAATATGTATCCTCAAACTGCTTTCCTGTTGTAAAATTGACACGGCAGCGGGGGGCGTAAACGCCATACTGGCATGTAGGTGAGGCAAAGGGATCCACTGTATAATTTTTACCGCTTATGCGCATCTGGTAGATTCCGGCGGGGGCATTGTCGCCGAAATCATGAGAGATGGTCTTTGAACCGGTAAACTTGACATACTCCCAAAAAACCTCCTTTTCATTGTGATCAAGTATCTTGACCACAGCTGCGCCGTTTTTCGCCGAATTAAGTTCTGCGCTTAGCGACAGCGCTCCCCCCTCATGCACAAAGAAAAATCCCAGAGCCTGGGCTTTGTACGGTCCAAGAAGCGCAGCTTGCGCTCCGGCAAGCAGCACGAACAAAAAGGCAATAACAAACAATCCCTGTCTTTTCATAATCTATTCTCCATTTTTTCAAACTGCCCGACTTAAAAAACGGGCATACCTGTCAACGACTAAGTTCAATTATTGCAAAACTATGATATTCAAGAGACATTTTCAAAGTATCGCCCTTGAAATCCAGAATCTTGCTGCCGAAACTGCCGAGATCAAGCGTAGCACGTGAAATGTCGATTCTGTTCTTTCTCCGCAGTTCATAAAGTTCCTTGTATTCCGGATCCGGTGCGCTCATGGTGTCAAGGGCCTTTACCGGCGCATTCTTTATGCCCAGCTTGTCCCAATCGAACTTCAATTCAAAAGTCTGGTTATCATGGGATTTGCTCACATGCCCCACAACAGCCAGCACCTTGCCGTCCTTTACATAGCAGCTGACATAAATGTCCTTTCCTCCCACAACCTTGACGGGTTCACGCCAGTAACCTATGAATTTCGCTCTGTCCACTCCGAACCTGTCATATATGCGAACCAGTTTATCCGCCATTCCAAAGTGGTTTCTCCAGAAGCAGATTATGGTATTGTGAATGAGCGTTGCTGCGTACTCCGCCTTGCCGAGACGGAACTGGTATTCCTCCGTCCCTTCGTCCCCGCCGTACTTTTTCATAAGTGTGTCCAGCGGCATATAAACGCTGTTGGTTATTCCGAAAGGCAGGGAACTGAGTTCCGATGCAAACATTTCAATCCCGTATGTATCAAGTATGTCTTTCTTGTTATGAAGATATGTGCTGGAACTCTGGCGCACATGTTCACCATTGAGCAGATGGGATGCAAATGTGTATGTTGGCAGAAGATTGCTGTCCGTATTATGAAGGACAGTAATTGGCTCGTTTATGCCGACAAGAGTCTGCACGTATGCCACTCTGCGGTAAAACTCTCTCTGGGCAAGAATGGGTATTCCTCCGGAACATCCATGCTCGCTGTTGGAGCAGTGGGGAACATTGCCGAAATCAAAGTAGACGCCCTTCATATCGGGAAAACGCTT
>JAZURH010000236.1:0-15029 GCA_045606125.1 Lentisphaeria bacterium
CTTTATTTCTGTAAACGCCGTAATGGGCACCATTTCGCCCCGGTCGTTCGCTATCATGAGCTGCTCCAGCTTGTCCCTGGCGTCGCGCTCTGCATTGTCCATCTGCAGTTTCACCTTGAATGCAAAACCGTAAATATTGAAGTCGTTGACATACATAGAAGCCAGATTTGTCTGAAGCGCCGTATTGATGCGGTCAAACGGTACGCCGAGAGCCTCCGCCTTGCGCCTGTCTATGTCAAGATAATAGTGAGGTGTCCTGGTATTGAAACCGCTGTAAGCATACATTACATTCGGCATTTTGCTCTTGTCGTTCATCACGCCCAGCATCTGACCCATTTTCTGCTCAAACTCCTGCGGTGTGTAGTCACCAGTAGTGCGGAGTGCAAAAGTAACGCCACCCGTAACGCCAAGTCCCATTACAGCAGGAGGGCAGAATATTCGCACGATCGCCCCGGGCACTGTTTCGCCTATAGCGGTAAGTTTATCCCGCATGGCCATAATGGAAAGATCATCCGTAGGACGCTTGTCCCAACGGTCAAGCTGTATGATCATAAGCCCCAGATTCTCGGCGGCACCGCTCATAAGTGAGAACCCGGCGCAGGTTACTATGTTCATAACACCGTCGATGCCACTTGCCTTTGCCGAAAAATCATTGAGGGCGGCATTGGTGCGTTCCAGGGATGCTCCCGGGGGAAGTTCAACCTCGCACAGGAAATTACCCTTGTCCTCCTCAGGAAGAAAACCGCCGTGAAGTCCTTTGAGGATATGGAAATTGGCTCCGATCACAAGTGCGACAGCAACCATCGTGATAATGCCGCGCCTTGCCATGACCCGGGCGAACCACATATAGCGGTGCTTGGTCCAGTTCATGCCGCCATCCAGCCAGCGATACAGAAAGAAACGCTTGCCGGATGTCGGGGACGGTTTCAAAATAAGAGAGCAGAGAGCCGGACTCAATGTAAGAGCATTGACCGTGGAAAGGATCAGCGCAACACACATGGTCACGGCAAACTGCTTGTAGATCGTACCGACTATCCCGCCGTAGAATCCTATGGGCGCATATACGGCAATGGACACAAGAGTCGCGGCAATGACGGGGCTGGTTATCTGCTTCATGCTCCTGGCAGTGGCTTCAGGAGCACTGAGTTTTTCCTCATCCATGATGCGCATGGTATTCTCAACAACGACAATGGCATTGTCCACAAGAGAGCCTATTACAAGAATAAGGCCGAACAGAGTCAGTACATTGATGGAATATCCGATAAGCTCCATTACAAAAAATGTTCCAAATAGAGACACTGGAATGGCAAGCGCAGGAACAAGGGCGGCGCGCCAGTTCTGGAGAAACAGCCAGGTTATAACAACCACAAGGAAAATCGTAAGAAAAAGCGTGGTTGAGATCTCACGCACATTTTCCATGATATAGTCCGTGGGATCGTACATGAGAAAAGCGCTCATTCCTTTAGGAAAACGCTTTTCCAGATCCTTAAGCAGTTTGTTCGCATCCTGTATCAGTGATACTGCATTAGCATCCGACTGCCGGTAGAGAGCCATGGCGATGGACGGCTGGTTCCTGTTGCCGTTCTTATCGCCGGAGAAAAAACCCTCGCTGGTACTCATTTCAGCGCCTATGCTTATGCGGGAAATATCACCCAGCAGCACCTGACTTCCGTCAGTTTCGGTGCGTATGACTACCTCAGCAAACTCCTCCGGAGTCTTCAGGCGTCCTTTAGCCTCGACTTTCATCTGAAGATAGGGACTTGCCTTTTCGCCTCCCAGGGATCCGGCGGAAAATGCCAGATTCTGGGAGCGGAGACGCCCCATGACTTCCTCGGGAAGAATGCCCAGGCCGGCCATCTTGATGGGATCAAGCCAGATGCGCATGCTGTATGTACGCTCGCCGAGTATCTCGACAAAACCCATTCCATTCAAACGGGAAAAAGCAGTCTTCACATTCATGCGGACATAATTTGAAAGGTCAATGATACTCATTTCGTTCTCATCCGCCAGGAAGGAATAAATGCCTATCATATCCGTAGACTGCTTCTGAGTCACAACTCCCATTGCCACAACCGTGTCAGGCAATGAGGACTTTGCCCGCTCGACGGCATTCTGCACATTCACAGTGGCTATGTCGTCATTGATACCAGAACGGAAAGTAAGAGTCAAAGTATAATTGCCGTTGTTATCACATTCGGACTTGAAGTACAACAGATCCTCAATGCCGTTCACCTGCTCCTCTATCACCGTTGCCACAGTATCAGCAATGACCGTGGAGGTGGCTCCGGGGTACATGGCCGTGACCTTGATGGTAGGCGGGGCTATTTCAGGATATTCAGCAATAGGAAGCCTGAACAGACAGACCAGCCCTGTAATTGCCATCACTATGGAAATAACAAAGGCAAACTTAGGGCGCTTTATGAAAAAATCACCGGACATTGCAATGCACCTCCACTTATTTGCCTGCTGCAGGGGTGCACGTTACGCCGGGGCGCACCTTGTGCATCCCGTCAGTGACAACTGTCTCACCTTCCTTCAAACCGTCAAGAACGATCTGAAGACCATCACCGGTAGTGGATCCAAGCCGGACTTTACGCGCCTCTATTACATTGTCCTTCCCGCATACATAGACGACATAGCTTCCATCCCGCTCCATTATGAGGGCGGACGGCAATACGGCGCAGGCGGTCTTCATCTCACTTGGAATGACCATGACTGTGACAAAGGCGCCGGGAAGCAGCGCCAAATCCCTGTTCTGGAACGTGGCCCACAAGGTTATGCTGTCTGTGGAACTGTTGACCTTGTTGTCCACCAGAGTCACTCTGGCATGCTCACCATACTGCGTACCATCACTGAGCTTGATACTTACATCGGCTGTATCCCGTATTTTCGACATGCCGCCGAAATCACGCTGAAAAACCTTTGCACTGAGATTGAAGCGCACATATATTGGTGACATCAGTTTTATAGTGGCAAGACTTCCGCTCGCAGGGCTGACAAGATTTCCCTCTGAAAATCTTGAACGGCTTATCATTCCGTCCTGAGCCGCCTTTATTTTCGTATAAGAATAGGTATTTTCCGCATCCCTGATCTTTGCATCAAGTTCAAGAAGTGCAGCTTTGGCGGTAAGATAAGTGCAGTACACAGTATCGTTTTCCGTCTTTGTAAGAACCCCATTGGAAAACAGTGCGCTTCTGCGCCTGTATTCTGATTCGGCCAGAGTCATACTTGCCTCGGCCTTCATGCGTGCGGCCTTGAGGGCGTCCAATGCAGCCTTGTATGACACATCCTCAAGCTGATAAAGAAGCTGCCCCTTCTTTACAAAATCGCCTTCTTTGAAAAAACGCTTTTCCAGTGTACCGGATACACGGGCGGTAACTTCGACTTCCTCAATGGGGACTACAGTTCCCACATGCTTTCTGGCTGTCTCACCTTTGACAAGAACCACTTTGCCGACAGCAACAACCGGAGGTCTGCCCTCAGCCCCCTGAACCGCACCACCGAACACCGCAAAAAGGACCATTGTGAAAATCAATCCGAATACACCGCTTTTTCTCCTTTGCATTTTCTACTCCAAACATCTGCAAGTGGGCCCGCCAATACGCATAGAATACCGCAGGCAACGTTAAAAACTTTATCCGCAATTCAAAAACATTACCTGTGAACATTTCTTGCAAGAACACAGACAGCAGATGACAAACTGCACAATGCAATGAAAAATACAGACAAAATAACAATCTCATAATGTAATGTGATTTTTATTTTTCGTAAGTCAAAAAACAGTATTTTCCACAGCATTTCCATATTTTCCGGCTTTATAATTCAGAAATAGCCTTCAAAAGAGAGTCATAAATCTAATAAACAACATTTTCCCTCAATCCGTCCCTTTCCCCCATTGCAATCCCCGCACGCGCAAGAGAGTGTCTTCGGAAGAGACGGACAACTACGGGATTCCCTTGCAATTCGACGCATATTTCGATAATAGTTTTGAATATTCCCCTATATTAATCCGGTGGGCAGCCAATAATCTTCTTGACATAAGACATATAAAAAAGCCTATGTCCAGTGCTGCACCATTGCCATCCTTGCATTTCCGCCTCATTAAATACTTCTGTCGCACATTTTTAATGCAAATTGCACTGATTCTTCAATGTATCAAACTGCAAAATACTGATTCGGAAAGAAATGTTCTTGTTGTTCCAGACAACAAAGAATGGGAAGAAAAAAGCAACTTCTCCGTTTTGCAAATGCTTAAATCGTTATTATTTTAATCATTGATTCGGTTATTGCATCTTGAAATGACCTTTGTTTGAGACATATTCAGTGACTGCTTTTAATTGGAATGTGTTATGGTTAAAAGGTTTTCCCTGCTCGTTGTTTTCGCGATTTCCTCCGCATTGCTTGCCGTTGGCAACAATGCCATATCCTTTGCAGGGAATCCCATGTTGGCGGGACGCGCATCGCTGACGGAAAACGGCTTCGTGGTGACGCGCACCATAGGAGTCGCGAATTTCTCCCCTGAATTCAGGATTCCCGTGCAAATCATATATGAATCCTTCAGCGAGCGCAAGGGCGTCTTCGGCTATGGTTGCCGTTCTCCCCAGCTGGAAAGCAGGGCCTACTTCGCAAAAGGCGGCGTGCGCTGGACGACGCCCTGGAACCAGCAGTTTCTTTTTACCTTGAAGGAAGACAAAATCCTTCCGCATACCGAATGGTCGGCCTCGTTTTCCGGGGATTCCCCTGAAAAGGCAGATGAGTGGACCTTCACTGGTTTGAATGAGAAAAGGGGATGGACCTTCCGCTACTCGAAAGCCAGGCTGGTAGGCATTGAAGCCCCCTCCGGGCGAAGCCAGGCATGGACATACGACAGGAATGGAAGACTGGTCGCCGTCTCACAGAATGGGCGGGAGTTCATTGCGCTTTCATACAATGGCGCATTGGCAACCCGCATTTCCGTCAATGGCGTGACGACATCTCTTGAATACAGGGACTTGCAGGCTTCCATCCTCCCGAAAGTCGCTTCGGGGCAGGTTGCGACTCCGACCGTGCCCAGGCTGGTGAAAATCATTGCTGACGGACTGTCGCCTGTCGAGTTCCAGTATGGGGAATCTCATCTTGAGAAAATCGTCCAGGGAGAATACAAGGAGGAGTTCGTTGTCGAGACGGAGACTATCGAGGAACGCCAGACAAACCTGAAGTCAAGAGACCGCAAGAGCGGCGTGAAGCACACCGGCAAGGTGGCGGGCCGTCTTCTGCGGGATGGCGGATTCGACTATGCCTACGCGGACGCGACCCCCGGGAAAGTCAGCGTCACTGACCGCAAGGGCCAGAGAACCCAGTTTGACTTCGACCGCCTGAAGGGCATTTTTTCCATTACTGATGCGGCAGGACGGCGCACGCGGGTGTTCTACTATATGCGCCACGACGTGGCCTATCTTGGCAAGCCGCGCAAGGTGGTGGACTGGAAAGGGCGCGATGTCGCGGTCTGGCAATATGACAAGGATACAGCCTGTCCAGTCTTGCTTGTCAATCTCATCGGCAACGAGACCATTCTCTCGTATGACATGGACGGAAATCTGGCAAGAGTTGAACGACGTGCCAATTCGGAATCCGCCTCCGAACCGGTCATGAGTTTCCGGCACGGGGGACGTGGCGAACTCCTGGAGCAGTCACTGCTGGATGTTGCAGGAAAGGCGGTCGCGACGACACGGCTGTCCTACGACAGATATCGACAGCCAGTAGAGGTCTCCGATGGACGTGGCACCGTGAGGCTTTCCTACAATGAATTCGGCTATTTGGAGAAAGTCGTGGGGGCGACGGGCGTTGCGCTGCAGTCCATAGCCTACGACAACTACAACCGCCCCGTTGCCGTTACGGACGCAAATGGCGTCGTGACCCGTCTGGTCCGTCTGGAATCCGGTCGGGTCTGCAAAGTGGAGAAGGTCCTGGGCAACGATACCTTTGCTTTCCTCGCAGTCGAATATGACGCCTGCGGACGCCCGTTGTTATACACGGACCACAGGGGACGCAGACGCGCCTTCGAACGCGACGGGTTCGGGCACGTCGTCAAGGAGTTTCTGCCTGACGGCAGTTCCATCGCCTATTCCTTCGACGAGGCGGGAAAACTATCGAGGGTGCTTGACCAGAACAGGCACGAAATAGCCTTCGACTGGTCGGCGTTCGGGCTTGACAGCAGAAGAACCGCCGTCGGGCAGGTGACAGACTATATTCACGACAAGTTCGGTTTGCTGAAATCCGTCTCCAGCGTCCAGAATGGAAAGACAGACCGCAGGATTTCATACGAATACGACAAGTTCGACCGCCCCGTGAAAATCACGTATGGTCCCGGCGAGGTCGAGACCATCTCGTATGATGACTGGGGACGGGTGTTTTCAAGAACACGTGGGAACAAGAAGGCGAACTATCGCTATGACCACTGGGGACGCCTTGCCGAAAAGGATGAATCAGGTGTCGTGACCTCCTACACATACAATACATACGGACAGCGTCTCACTCGCACGCTGAAAGATGCAAAAGGCGCTGAAACCGAAAAGCGTCGGTATGATGCCTTGGGAAGGCTGGTTGAAATTGCTGAAAATGGCAAAAGCGTCCAGTTCCAGTACGATGCGCAGGGGCGCGTTGTCGGTCAGTCGCTGAATGGCCTGCCTGTGACCTTGACTTACACGCGACTGGGACTGCTCGATACGAAGACCTGGGGTGATACCGCATCGCCTCTTGCCACGCTTAAGTACCTCTACGACAGGGACGGAACCCTCGTTGGACGGGAAATCAATGGAAAACGGCAGAACTACCTCCAGGACAGCCGCGGCCAGCTTCTGGCCGTGATGGACGCTGACGGCAAGCCTCTGGAGGAGTATCGCTATGATCCCGCAGGCAATATCCTCTCAAAGACCGTGAACGGCAGGATGACGGTCTTCTCCTACGATGCCGCCAACCAGCTTGTCTCCGCCGAACGTGACGGCAAAACAACGCGCTATGCCTACGATGCCGCTGGGCGCATGATTCGCGACGGCGGCAGGACCTACCGCTATGGCTGGCTTGACAAGGTGACCGCCATCACGGAGGACGGCAGCCCTTACGCCGCCTACGACTACCATGTCGATGGGCAACTGGCCTCTGCAAAATATGCAGACAGGCAGGAAAGTTTCCTATGGGACGGCCTTGCCCTTGTCCGGCGCAACAACAACTCCTACATCAACGAGCCGCATCCCGGGGGCGGTGCCCCCGTGCTCTCAAGTTCAGACGGGATAATGCTCAACGACATGCTCGGCACGACGATTGGTGTAGTGAACGAAGGGAACGCCAGAATGTCCAGCGTCACCGCCTTCGGCGAATCAAACGACAACGCTGCTCTGTTCACTGGCAAGCCAATGGTGGACGGTCTCGGATATGCGTTCCTCTTCCGCAACTATCGGCCCCAAAACGGAAAGTGGCTCACCACCGACCCAATAGGCTATCCAGACGGGTGGAATAATTTGGCGTATTGCAATAATCTTTTTCTTGATTTTGACATAATGGGAGCTTGGAGTTTTTTACATTGGTTATATACTGGAGACGGGAATGCGGATGATGCAGTATATGATGCCGCAGTAAATGCAGCAGCAGAGGATATACTAACAAATTGTGAACTACATGTGACCCTTGCTGCTAATATGGTGGTTGGTAATATGTCAACAATCGTTAATTTTTCAGTAACATATAATTTTATAGACCATTTAGGAGCTTCGTTAAATATAGGTACTGGAGTAGGATATGATATATCAGCAGGCATTTCAGCAGGAATTACGAGAAAAAGTATTGCAAACCAAGCGAATATACTTGATATCATGAGAAATAATGGAATGGATTTGTCTGCCGGTGGCGCCTATTCATTTAGAACAGCTGGTTGGGGACCTTTTGTTCTTATTTTTTATAACCCCTTGGAAGGAAGTATGACTGTTGATTTTGGTTATGGAATATCGGCTACACAGGTAACAGGATCCGCTATTGTATCTACGGATATTATAAGTCAAATCATGAGCAATACTCAGTTAGATATTACCCTCCAGGTTAAAGAATGAAATGTAAGATGAAATTGAAAAATCACATTTCTAACAAGTATGTATTATATATTTCTTGTATGTATTTAATTCCAATTGCTTTTGGGAAATGCTATCCATTTATCATTTTTCTTGAATTAATAATATTACTTTTCTTGATTATTAGATATCAAAAAAGAGTTAAAGTCTTAGCAACAGAATTAAATCAAAGAGGGGAAATTGCAGATATTTGGCGATTCACCAACGGATATTTTGGCGTTAAAATTAACAAGAATAACATTATTATTCTTTCTGAACTAAATTCGTATGAACTATTAACAACTTTGATAAATAATCGGAGAAAATTAGAACAAATTTCTCGTCCGCTGGCAAAAGATTTTTTTCGAGCAAAGGAAGCATTGTTCATCGTATCGAGATTCTTCCAAATGACTTTATTCATTTTTTTTCTATCTATTGGAATTTGTTCAGCTTCACATTAATTCAAAATTGGATGATGGTATATCTTCAGGTAAAATAATATGCACTTAGAACGAGGAGTTTTTGTACACAATTATGGAGTTAGCAAAGACAGTCACATATGCATGTTTTGTTTTTCTGATATGTACAGGAAAAATTATTATTGGAGTAGAATTACCAATAGCAACAAATTCAACAACAAATACTAAGGTTGATATACAGTGCCGTGTTCCCAAAGGCTACTCCAATGAACATCAGTACAATGTACTCATCCTATTCGGCGGTCGCAACACGGACGGCAAGGCAGATGCTTCTGGGCGCATGGGATGGGGAAAATGGTGCGATGAAAACAACGTCTTCATCCTTGCGCCGGGATTCAAGGACGACGACTACTGGGAGCCAGAGAAATGGTCAGGACAGGCATTACTTGATGCCTTGGCGGAACTGAAGAAGAATTACAATGTGGACACGGAGCACTTGCTGTACTACGGCTATTCTGCGGGGAGCCAGGCAAGCAACCTGTTTGCGGCGTGGCGGCCCGACCTTTGCATTGCCTGGGTTTCCCATGCCTGTGGATATTTCCACAAGCCCACGGAGACGATGCGGAACACTCCAGGTCTCGTGACCTGCGGCGACGCGGATGCGGCGCGTTATGTCATCAGCAGGAGATTTGTACGTGACTATCGTTCAATGGGCGTGGAGATACTCTGGAAGACCCTGCCGAACCACCGCCACGAAGTGCCGATGTCCTCGCTGGAATTGGCACGCACCTTCCTAGAATACCACCTCAAGCGCCATCGTCAAAGAGGCAGGGCAGTCAAGACCACAGAAGAGACAGTTTCCTATCCGTTTGTCGGCAACGACCTTACAGGCGACTACTATCCTGCCAATTCACCCAAAGTCCAGACGATAAAAGAGGAGGAACGCGTCAAGCTCCCTGACAGAGAAATAGCCGAGGCATGGAGGAAGGCGGCGGAATGAAGTTTTTGTTGCTTTACATAGTTTTCTTATGGTTGCCAATGACATTTGCCGACAGCTTCAGGCTTGACGGCGTGGTCTTCCACTATCGGCTGCCCAAAAAACTCGCAGATGATTCACGGATGCTTGTGCTGTTTGGAGGGCGAAACAGCAGTGGCTTCAGGACACTTCGATTGTTTCGCTTTGACGACTTGGCGGACAGGCATCACCTTGTCCTGCTCTCACCCTCCTTCAATAGCAACGACTATTGGGAACCAGCCAATGAGACGGGGGAACTTCTGAAGCGCGCAATCGCCTTTCTGGAGAAGAAGCACCACCTTTTGTCCAAGCCTGTGTATCTGTACGAATATTCAGCCGGCGGGCAATGCGCAGCGCATTTTGCGGCCTGGATGCCCGAAAAGACGGCGGCCTGGGGAGCGCACGGATGCGGCTATTATCCTGATATTCCAGAATCCTCCCAATGCCGTCCGGCATTGATAACATGCGGCATTGAAGACAGCATACGGTTTGTCATCAGCAGGCAGTTTGTCTATGGCTATCGTGAAAAGGGCACTGAAGTTCTGTGGAAGCCAGGAAGAGGCGGGCATGAAATGGACAGCCTTTCACTGAAACTTGCCGAAACATGGTTCGAGGCATTGCTGAATGCAGACACCGCCAAGGTGTATGGCGAGGATGACACGAAACACATCAGGCAAAGGGCGGAAGACATACAGCCGATGTTCCGCAATCCGCTTGCAAACGACAGAATAAAGGAACTGTAGCTGGAATGATGGAGTTCACCGTCAATGGCATCGTAAGGCAGGCGTTTGGCTTCGGTAATCCCAACCACGCCGCCGCGCTCATCTGCGCCCTGATTCCATTGTGCTGGGGCTGGAAGAAATACGCACAGTTTGGCTATGCGCTTTCCATTCTGCTGATTGTGCCACTTGCGATGACGTTTTCACGCACGGGAGCGATTGTTCTTGCATTCGAGTTCGTGGCCTATCTGCTGTTGTCACACAGAAACTTATGGAAGAGATTCTGGCTATTTGCAATCGTGGGCATTCTTGTCTTTGCCCTTGTCGGAATCCAATCTCGTTTCGCCTTGGACAAGGCTGTCTCGAATCGCCCGCAGATATAGCTGGCCGGTCTGAAGCTGGCGGCGGCCAATCCGCTTGGAGTGGGTCTTGGGAGCTCGGGGAAAATTGCCTCCGCGTTTCTCCTGGACGAAATCAACGTGCGCACGCTTGTCAACTCCCATCTGACACTGCTTTGCGAATTGGGCATTCCTGCAGCGTTCTTCTGGTTCCTCTTTCTATTCCACGCACTCGTCAATGGCTACGGGAAAGTGCCAGCGGTGTGGTGTTCCTTCGCTGGACTATGCCTCTCGGCGTTCTCCTCCAGCGTGTTTGACTGGCCAGCCCTTTTTGATTTTCGGGAACATGGTGGATTGTCTGTTTCCAACTTCATCCTGTCGTGGCTGACATTGGGGCTTTTTGTGGTCTCTGGAGTGCTGCTTGGCCTTGGCGGAATCAAGCGCAGGAAAGTGATGCTTTGCACGATGTCGTCCCTGATGCTTAGCTGTTTCGTATTTGTTTTCTACAGCAGCGAGACTCCTCAAATCAAAGACGGCTTTATTGTCCTGAATCGCCGAGAAAAAGACAAATGCCTGTTTCTTTACGACTGCCACTGGAATCTCCGTGATGTGAAGCAATTCGTCCAGTCGCGGACAAGTGCAGTCATTCCCGTTGACAGTTGCGAGGGATGGGTGACCAATGTCTCTCCGAAAACGGACACAATCGTTATGTTTGGGGAATGTGCAAGTTTTTACACGGCATTCCCCAATGCTCAACTCATATTTGTCTCCCCTCCTGAGTTCATTGAGTTTCCACCAGGCACAAAAAAGGTATATCTGAAACGTTATGTCGAAGAACGTATCCTTCAAGACGTTGAAACAGATTATTACTAATCATAGTGTCCCTCCTTGTCGATAAGTCACGCAGACGGACAGCGTCGCTGCCGCGAGCCAGTAGATGACCTGCCTCCAGTCCTTGCTCGGGCTTGCATATCGCGCCGCCTTTCAATCGGAACGGCGTGGCGGTCAGGCCGATGAGGCGGACGTCGGGATTGATGACCTTCATGTCCTTGAGGAAGGTGCGGTACATGCCCTCGCCGTCGGGCGCGATCAAATGGCACTCGTCCACGATGACGAGGTCGAAGCGTCCGAGGTCGCAGGCCCTGTTGTACACGCTCTGGATGCCCGCCACGATGACGGGCTCCCGCGTGTCCCGCGAATTCAAGCCTGCGGAATAGACGCCGACCTTCAGTTCGGGGCATAGCTTACGCACCTTGTCGGCGTTCTGCTCCAGCAGTTCTTTCACATGGGCGAGGATGAGGACGCGACCGCCCCATAGCGTCACCGCGTCGGAGGCGATCTTCGCTAGCACAAGACTCTTGCCCGTATTATGGTGGACAATGAAATTGCCGTCGACATACAGATGGTCGCCGTCCAGCGCGAATCCGTAGAAGTCGCCGTCTGGCAGAAGTTCCACCTTGAAACCAGTGCGCAGTACGTTCTTCTTCTGCCTGCGCTGCTGCGGAACATGACGATTCCTCCTGAACGGAATGACAGAGAAATCGCCCGAAATGAAAATTCGGTAGTACCAGCCGGCGTGTCCCGTCTGGCAGCGGCAGAACTTCTCATGGCAGGTCGCGCTGAAGCCAAGGCTTCGCGCCAGGAACACGATGTCATCCGCCAGAGACTTCGACTGGGTGATGTAGTCAAGATTGATTCCAGTATAGTACCCGTCGGTGTCGCAAAGCCCCGCGAGGAGTTCAAGACGTTCCTTTCGCCTGGCAGTCAGGTACATCTGCGGGATGAACTTGTCAAGCGATGTGCATCCGTGCAATTCGAGCTGCCTGATTGCCGTTGTTATCGGATTGGTTGCCCCCTTTGCCTTCACGGCATGATAGGTCAGCGCCTTGCTCCCGTTGCTTGTCACGCTTACACGGCATCCCTGTGATTCGACGTATTCCCTGAACACGTCCGCCAATTCCTTATCGGCGGTCAAGGATGAGGCAGTGGGCGGCGCGTCCGATGGTCAGTGCGGCGGATTCGGTGTCCTAGATTTCGCCGCTGGTCTTGCGGCGGTAGAGTTCGGGGGATTCGCGGAAGTCGGCTAATAAATGGCTCGACATGTAGTGGCCGTTGCGGCTTTCCGCATGGTACTCGTTGGCTGGGATGTTAAGTGTCTGGATGTTCATCGGTGGGTTCCTTGTTTTCGGATTCGTTTCCGAAGAGCGCTCTTGTCTCTTCATCTGCGTTATCCACCGAAAATCCGAAAATGGGAAAGGTTTTCGGAAAAATTCCTGAAAAAAGTGCGGATTGGGCACAAAAATGCCTTCTGGCAGAGGACTCCACGCTGACGAAGATGATTCCTCCCGATAATGTCCGAATGACCGCTCTCCGCGATGTTTGGAGATATTTTCGCTTTTTTGAGGTCGAATGGAGAAATTAGTTTTTTATTTTTTATTTGGCGAAGAATGGGAATATGCGCTGGCAAATGGATTTTTCACCCGAACGGGCTATATTATATCATTTATTTTTTATTCCTTTGAAACATCAAAACAACATTTGGAGTGAATCGTGAAAGTACTTGTTGTCAATTCCGGAAGTTCGTCACTTAAGTTCACATTGTTTGACATGACCACCAAGGAACCCATCTGCAAGGGTCTTGTCGAGCGCATCGGCCTGGACGCCCCCAAGCTCATCTATCAGCGCGGCGACGAAGCAAAGCTTGAAGAAGAGTTGACAATAAAGAACCATGCAGAAGCTCTGCGCAGCGTTTGCGGCAAGCTGGTTGATCCCCAGGTCGGCGTTCTGAAGAACCTCTCAGAAGTTGATGCCATCGGTCACCGCGTGCTTCACGGCGGTTCACGCTACACTGCCCCCATCGTGGTCAACCAGGAAGCCAAAGACGGCATCAGCGCCTGCTTCCCCCTGGGCCCCCTGCACAATCCCCCGAACCTGGGCGGCATCGAGGCATGCGAGGAAGTATTCCCCAATGTCAAGAATGTTGCAGTCTTCGATACAGCATTCCACCAGTCCATGGAACCGAAAGCATATCTCTATGCTATCCCCCAGGAATACTACAAGAAGTATGACATCCGCAAATACGGTTTCCACGGAACCAGCCACAAATATGTCTATTTCAACAGCTGCGAATTCCTCGGCATGGATCCTGCAAAGGCAAAGATAATCACCTGCCACCTTGGCAACGGCAGCAGCCTCGCGGCTGTCAACGGAGGAAAGGTCGTGGACACATCCATGGGTCTTACCCCCCTTATGGGTCTCGTGATGGGAACACGCTGCGGTGACATGGACCCGGCCGTCATTCCCTTCATCATGAAGCAGACAGGTTGCACACCCGATGAAATTGACACCATCCTCAACAAGAAGTCAGGTTTCCTGGGAGTTTCCGGACTCTCCAGCGATATGCGTGACATCGAAAAGGCCAGAGACGAGGGACACGAAGGCGCAGCCACTGCATACAAGATGTTCATACATCGCCTCCTCCACTACATCGGCGGATACTATCTGCTGCTGGGTGGTGCCGATGCAATCGTGTTCACAGGCGGAATCGGCGAAAACGGAATTGCCACACGACAGAAGGTTGTCGAAGCCATGGCGGCATACGGCATCAAGCTCAATGAAGAAGCAAACAACTGCCGCGGCAAACAGGTGGTCATATCCACAGACGATTCCAAGGTCAAGGTTCTGGTCACTCCCACAAACGAAGAACTTATGATCGCAATGGAAACTGTTGCGTTGGTAAAATAACTGAGTTTCCAACACAGATACAACAGCAGTTTTAAAATTAAATAAGAACAATTTTTCAAGGAGACAGAAAAATGTCAGGTTTGATGCAGAAACTCTTCCCGAAGGCAGCCGCAGCTGGAAAGATCATCGTCCTTCCCGAAGGTCAGGACCCCCGCGTTATGCAGGCAGCAAAGATCATTGCAGACCAGAAACTGGCTTCAGTCAAGATCCTCGCCACAAAGGACGAAGCTGAAAAGGCAATGCAGGGCATTTCCTTCGCTGGACAGGATGTGGAAATCATCGACTGGGCAAACGCACCCTATTTCAACGACATCGCCGGCCTGCTCTATGAGCGCCGCAAGGCAAAGGGCATGACAGAAGAAGAAGCAGTGGCAACCGCAAAGAAACGCCTTTACTTCGGAAACCTCATGGTAAACAAGGGTTTGGCTGACGGCATGGTCGCCGGCTCCATCGCATCCACTGCTGACATGCTCCGCTCCGCATTCCACTGCATCGGAACAGCAAAGGGCATAAAGAGCGCCAGCAGCTGCTTCGTAATGGACCTTCAGACACCCGCCCCCGCAGGTGATGAAACTCTTATCTTCGCCGACTGCGGCGTGAACTTCAACCCCGGTCCGGAAGAACTCTGCGACATCGCAGTGGCTACCATCAAGACACACCAGGCCCTTATCGGCACTCCAGCAAAGGTCGCCTTCCTCTGCTACTCCACCAAGGGC
>JAZURH010000237.1:0-12843 GCA_045606125.1 Lentisphaeria bacterium
ACCTTTGCGCGCGCGAGACTTCCGATATAAAACGAGGGTAATAGAACGGAAAATGACCTCTACCTCCACACGCTCCAGAGCTCCGGCGAAAAGAAATTGGAAAAAGAAATTGAGGACTCACCACCTTCGCACGCAAGGCGTCCAACATAAAACGAGGGTGATGGAACGGGAAATAACCTCTACCTCCACACACTCCAGAGCTCCGGCGAAAAGAAATTGAGCCACACACACATTCACACGCTCCTGACTTACGGCGGAAAGGACTTGAAAAAGAAATTAAGCCACACACACATTCACATGCTCCTGGCGTCCGGCTGAAATGAGCTGAAAAAGAAATTGAGCCACACACACATTCACATGCTACAGGGCTCCGGAGGAAAGGAGTTAGGAAAAATTAAGGACTTCTCTACCTCCATGCGTTCCAGGCGTCCGGTGGAAATGAGCTGAAAAAGAAATTGAGCCACACACATATTCACACGCTCCAGACTTCCGGCTGAAATGAGCTGAAAAAGAAATTGAGCCACACACACATTCACATGCTACAGGGCTCCGGTGGAAAGGAGTTAGGGAAAAAAATTAAGAACTTCTCTACCTCCGTGCGCTCCAGGCGTCCGGCAGAAATGAGCTGAAAAAGAAATTAAGCCACACACATTCACACGCTCCAGGCTTACGGCGAAAAGGAGGATGAAAAAAATTAAGGACTTCTCTACCTCCGCGCGCTCTAAGCATCCGACTTAAAACGAGGGTGATGAAACGGGAAATAATCTCCATCTTCACGCTCCAGGGCTCCAGCGAAAAGGAGGGTAAAAAAAGAAATTAAGGATCCTCCACATTCGCATTAAACTTCCTTAAAATTTTTCCAATTTCACCCAACACATTCCCTCCCCCTTTGCGTACTCGAATATTCCACAACCGAATCACAATACTGATGAGATCTTTGAGACTGACGGGATCTGGGGGACGCGACACGATTGTTGACCACTGGAAATCTGTGAAACTGATAGAACTGATGGGACTTATAAGATATGATGGGTTCTGATGGAATTGATGACATCTATGGCCAGTTTCAAACAGAAAACGCTGATATTTTCAGAAGCTTTTCCCTTATTCCATTTGAAATCCCGGAAAACATAAACATAGTAACAGTTTACAGGCGATAATAAAGAGATAACTACCGCAAACGGAGACATATTCATGTACAACTATGCAATTTCAATACCCGACAACATCATTCTGGATCATGAATGCCGCAGTGCGTTAAGCACATCCAAAATCAGGCGTATTGAGTTCTCATGTTCAGCAAGCACTCCCGAAGAACAACTCACAGAGGAAATAGCCTTACTCAAGAAAATGCAGGACAAAGGCGAGATCATCGCCGCAAGCATACACATACCTTTCGGACAAGGATGGGAATATCAGTCTACGAACGAAGCAGTACGCCGCAAGGCCGTGGACAAAGCCACAACATTCATCCGGAACTGCAGCTGCCTGAACAGCCGCCTGTTCACCATGCACGGCTGTATGGAGCCTGTGCCGCTGGAACCGGCTGAACGTGGCAGGTGCCTTGAAGCGGCGCGCCGTTCACTGGAGGAACTGATTCCTGTCGCTGCAGACCATGGCATCACACTGAACATAGAAGATCTGCCCCGCTCATGCCTGGGAAATACTCCAGAGGAACTTGGTCAGCTTGTGGAAGGTTTTCCACTCGAACAGGTAGGTATCTGCTTTGATGTGAATCATCTGTGCGGAGCAGCAGAACGCCTGCCTGAAGCCATAAAAACACATAGGGATCGCATACGCTCCTTCCATATTTCAGATTATGATGGAGTAGATGAATGCCACTGGTACCCGGGCATGGGAGTAATTGACTGGTCAGCTGTAATGGATGAAATAAGGACTTTGCCCAATGACAATGTGCTCCTGATATTCGAGGCATTCAGTTTTCTGAAGGCACCGGCCTGGCAGGACCGCAGGGTATCTATGGAACTTATACTGAAAAGTTTTGTCAGAAACATATTCTATCTTGAAAATGCAGATGAACTGCAGAAGCGCATTGCATCCCAGGAAATAATGTAACTGATCCAAATTGCACAACTTCAATTAAAAAGGCAGCTTAAATGAAAATCAAATATGGTATAGCAAAGAGAATATTGAATCCGCAAGTGCCAATTTCCCTGGCAGGATACTTCAATGACAGAATGTGGGACAGGGTATTGGACGACATAGAGGTAAGAGCAATTGTATTTCATGACGGAGACCGCTGCGGGGCGATTCTTCATTTTGACCTTCTAAACATGTCCACCAACGCCTGCGAAAGCATACTGGCTGAACTGCACAGGCGCGGAGCCACCCAGTTCACAAAGGAAAATGTGCTGTTTTCCGCAATACATACGCATACTGCTCCTGATATGTGCCCTGGAAAATATGCACACAGCGACGAATACAGGGACTTTGTCTTCAAGCAGAGTGCAGACGCACTCCTTGAAGCCGCACAAGATATGAGGGAAGGCGAAATGTATCACGGCACAGGCGCAGACGGACGCTTTCTCTTCAACAGGCGCTACTGGATGAAAAACGGTACAGTTCTGACGAATCCCGGAAAATTGAATCCGGAAATCCTGCGTCCCGAAGGAGACATAGACCCGGAGATTCCCGTCATAGCTATCAAAAACGGCGAAAAATACGATGTTATAATCTGCAGCATAGTAAACCACACGGACACAGTGGGAGGAACAGGCGTTTCCGCAGACTGGCACCATTTTCTCAGGAAAAATCTGATGAAGACGACCGGAGCATCGATGGTATTTTCCCTGCTGGGAGCATCCGGCAACATCAATCATTTCGATGTCAGTACTGACATGGACCAGACAAGCTATGCAGAAGCAGAACGCATAGGCACAGGCTATGCAGAAACCCTTTCAAACACACTGAAAAATCTGCTGCCGGTACAGGGAGAGGCATGGAAACTTCTTCACGGTACAGCAGACGGGATGCCGCGCAAGGTTTCGCCAGAAGAAATCGCAGCAGCAAGAGAGACTGTTGAAAAATACAAGGATGTCACATTTGAGGAAGGCAGGGCCTTCACAAGCGAAGATCTGGTCAAAGGAGCGCCGGCCGTATTGAAGTTCTTTGCTGAACGTCTCCTCATACAATCTGAAAACAAAGAGCCCATGCATTTCCCGCTTGTGGGCTTTGAATTCGGCGAATCCGCCGCCATAGCTTCACTGCCAAGCGAACCGTTCACTGAGATCGGACTTGATTTGCGCAAGGAAATATTTGCGGACAGGACATGCCTGGTAGCCACATTATCAGGCACAGGTCAGACAAAGAACCTGAGCGGTTACATCCCCAACCCATGGAACTACGGCAGAGGCGGATATGAAACCGCCCCTAGGTCAAACCCATTTGACAAAAACACCGGCTCCATTCTGCTGCAGAAATGGCGCGACATAAAAAACGGGAGAAATTAAAAATGTTTGCTCAACCTGTCACATTTCTTGCAGAACTTGATCCGCATGACGCAGTAAAGCGTGCTCTGACCCTTCATGATTTCGCAGTCGCCGGGGCAAAGCACATTGTACTTTCGGAAGCGATGATAGCCGCCTGCACGGCAAACTCCAATATGATACTCGAACTGAAAAAGGAACTGGCAAACGAGGGACTGGACTTCGTGGATTCCCATGCCATATTCGGCCGGTACAATGACATGAACTGCCCGGATCCGTCCCTGTTTAAAGTAATGATACAGATGCACAGGACCGCATTGGAGATATGCTCGGCATTCAGCGTGGACACAATTTGCATACATCTTGGAAACAATGTCTGGGGTCAAGCGGGGAAATATTACTCTGCTCCGGATTCTGAAATCACCCATTGCATGGAAAGAAACTACCGTGCACTGGACGCACTTCTGCCATTGGCCGAAGAACTGGGCATTACCATCTGCATTGAGAACATCTGGTTTGAAAACAACACACCGGAAAGACTTCTTGAGTTCAAGAAAAGATATCCGACCCGGGCGCTGGGATTCTGCTATGATTCAGGGCATGCAAATCTGATGAAAATGGACAGGGGCGTGGAAAACTGCGCACCAAAAATCGCATGGGGAATACATGGAAAGGAAGTCCCATGGGATGACAGCATACTTGAAAAAATACTGGATGATGTGGTAATATGCCATCTGCACGGCAATGACGGACTTTTCGACAGGCACTGCAATATATGCGACTGCGACATTGACTGGAAGGATATCTGCGAAAAACTGCACAGGACCCCCAGGTTGAAAAGCATACAAAGTGAAGTCATAGCCTCCCGTTGCATGGCTGCAGCATCTGAAATAGTGAATGCATTCAACAGACTTATCATCTGACAACAAAACGGAGACAGAACATGGATTTTCTTGAAATAATGAACAGCAGGGCAAGCTGCCGCTCCTATGATCCCGGCAAGCCCGTATCCAGAGACGACCTGAAAAAAATCGTGGAAGCCGGACGCCTCACACCCAGTGCCTGCAATTCACAGCCATGGAAATTCATCGTAGTGGATGAACCGGAAGCCCGGGAAAAGCTCTGCGACGCCCTTGTCGTGGAAAGCGGCCGCAGCGGTGCACCATGGAGACACGAGGTACCGGCATTCATAATCCTCGTGGAACAGCCCGCAAAGGTGATGCAAACCGTCCTGAGCTACTACGGTGATTCACAGCATTTCGCTGCAGGAGACATAGGCGCTGCGTGCATGAACATGTGCCATGAGGCAAATTCACTGGGACTTTCCTGCTGCGTAATAGGAATGAACGACCAGAAGAAAATGGAGAAGCACTTTGGCATTCCTGAGGGCAGAACCGCAAGGCTTGTACTGGCAATAGGATATGCTGCAGAAGAAGTACATCCTGCCAAAGTACGCAAGGAAACAGAAGACATCTGCTCTTTCAACCACTGGTGACTTGAAATATACGATCGGGGAGAGTGCATTGGGCATTTAAAGTGTGCTTTGCATTGAAAAGCATGGTACTTGACTTATATTTTTCTGATTTTTGACATAAACCTAACAACGGGGATATCATAATGATAAAAACCTGTCCAGCACTGTCCCTGTGCCTGTGCCTGATTCTTGCACTTGCCGTGGACTCAGCTGCTTTCTGGCCATTCGGTCCCAAAAAGCTCAAGAACAATTCTCCCAGCGAGCCCACTTTTGATGAATACAACCAGCCTGATGTAAAAAGAAGGCCTGTCCTCAAGGAAGAACCCAAGAAAGAGGACACCGTGTCCGTTGAAAGACTGGAAATGCTGGCGGACAATGGAAATCCGAATGCCATGCTGGCTCTGGGCAAAATGTATTTTGAAGGACTGGCCGGGCTGAAGAAAAACCATAAAAAGGCCCTTAAACTGTTCAGGCGAGCCGCCGACATGGGAAACGGAAATGCCATGTTCAACATAGGCCTGTGCTACGACGGAGGCTTCGCAGTAAGACAGAACGCTAAAAAGGCCATAGAATGGTATACGCAGGCAGCAGATCTTGGGGTGCCCGAAGCCCAGGCTAAAATTGCAATGCTCTCTGAAACAAAAGGGGATTTTGACACTGCACTGTACTATCTGCGGCTCAGAGCAGACGGCGGGGACACTTACAGCATGAGAAAAAGCGCCATGTTCATACTTAACGGCATGGGAAAACCTGAAGACCCGTCCGTGGCGGTGGAATACCTTAAAAGAGCATCTGCAAAGGGGGACACACGGTCACAGGTAAGGCTGGCGGATTGCTACCAGCGGGGACTGGGCATCGAACAGAACTACGATGAGATGATAAACTGGCTGACCATAGCATCTCAGGACGGCGATCCTGAGGCACAGGCAAAGCTGGGATACTGTTATAAAAACGGAATGGGCGTAATGCGCAATACGGACATTGCCGCCCGCTGGTTCCTGCAGTCGGCCAAGGCCGGATATGCCCCGGCTCAGGTCGCCATGGGAGACTGCTATATGCAGGGAAGCGGAGTCCCCTGTGACATCAGCACGGCAGTTGAATACTACCGTCAGGCCGCTGAACAGGGTGACTCCCTGGGAGAGGCAAGCCTGGCATTTGCATACTATGACGGCAAAGGCGTAAAAAAGGATGACAAAATGGCCTTTTCCTTCATGAAAATGGCAGCGGACAAGGGTCTCCCGCAAGCTCAGACACAGCTGGGAATATTCCTTGAAAATGGAACCGGTGCCCCCAAAGACGAAGTGGCGGCAGTCAGATACTACCGTGCAGCCGGGAATGAACCCACGGCGCTTTACCGGCTTGGAATATGCCTGGCTGAAGGCAGAGGAGTGACAAAGGACATGGCGGCAGCAGCCAACACGCTGCAAAAAGCAATAAAAGCCGGAAACCGGGACGCGGAAAGCGCATATAGAAAATACTTTGGTGAAAAACATACCGGAAACAAAAACGGCATGAAATAAGGACAGGTGACAACATGGATATGGACAGAAAACTTACTGTTCGTGACATCTGGAAGCTGAAAAGAGACGGCGTGAAAATCGTCACATCCACAGCCTACGATGCCCTTTTTGCAAAAATTGCGGATGAGGCCGGCATGCACCTGCTTCTTGTCGGCGATTCAGCCGGAAACACAGTGCTGGGATACAGGAATACCATACCGGTCACGCTTGAA
Organism: Lentisphaeria bacterium; assembly: GCA_045606125.1. Classification (GTDB taxonomy): domain Bacteria; phylum Verrucomicrobiota; class Lentisphaeria; order Oligosphaerales; family Oligosphaeraceae; genus RGIG3456. The sequence goes on from JAZURH010000237.1 coordinate 6,653, forward strand.
GAATCCCTTATGCTGACTGCTGCGGTAGCAAGAGGTGCGCGCAGGGCGATGGTGATCGGGGACATGCCGTTCATGACATATCAGTGCAATCAGGATGAAGCTGTGCGCAATGCCGGCAGATATTTGAAAGAATGCGGTGCTGACGGAGTAAAGCTGGAAGGCGGCAGGCTTCATGCCGGCTTGATAAAGCGGCTGGTCGATTCCGGTATTCCGGTAATGGCTCATATCGGGCTTCTTCCCCAATCCGTCCTGAAAGACGGAGGCTACAGGCTGCATGGAAAAGACGACAGTGAAGCCCGTGCCATAATGGACGATGCGCTGGCGGTACAGGAAGCCGGTGCTTTCTGTGTTGTACTTGAAGGAGTGACAGATGAACTGGGAGCAGAAATAACCAGGACACTTGATATACCGACCATAGGAATAGGCGGCGGTCCCTCCTGTGACGGGCAGATACAGGTTATCACGGATCTGCTGGGGCTTGGCGGCTCATACCTTCCCAAACATGCAAAGCGCTTTGTGAATCTGGCTGAATACGCCGGACAGGCTCTCAGGCAGTATTTGAAAGAAGTGCAGAACGGAACCTTTCCTGAAGGGAGAAAATAAGTACCATGGAAATATGCAGGACAATAGAGGAAATGCGTTCACTCGTTGACGGGTGGCGCAAAGATGGAAGCAGGATCGCGCTCGTGCCCACAATGGGATATCTTCATGAGGGACATCTGTCCCTTGTAAGGATCGCGCACACTTTAGGGGACAAGGTGGTACTCAGTCTTTTTGTAAACCCCACCCAGTTTGCTCCGACGGAAGATTTGGACAGTTATCCCAGGGATTTTCAACGGGATGCAGAGCTTTGCAGGGAAAACGGAGTAGATGCAATTTTCGCACCGGTTCCGGATGTCATGTACGCTGAAGATTTTTCCACCTGGGTCACTGAAACCTCCCTTTCGCTTCCGATGTGCGGCGCCAGCAGGCCCATTCATTTCAGGGGTGTATGCACAGTAGTTCTCAAATTGTTCAACATAACCCGCTGCGATGCGGCTGTCTTCGGCAGGAAAGACGCACAGCAGGCTCTTATAATACAACGCATGGTCCGGGATTTAAATGTGCCGGTACAGATAGTCACTGCTCCTCTCATTCGTGAAAAGGACGGTCTTGCCATGAGTTCAAGAAACCGTTATCTGTCAGAAGACGAGCGCAGACGTGCCCTCAGCCTGTCAGCCGGTATTTTTGCAGCGGAAAAACTGTACAATGAGGGAGAGCGCAATGCTTCCATCCTGATGGAAGAAGTGCGCAAATCAGTTGAAGCTGCAGATGGAAAGATTGACTACATAGTCTGCAACGCCAGAGACACATTGACGCCATTGGAAAGTCTTGACAAGCCGGCAATACTTGCAGCAGCCGTATACTTTGGCACGACACGCCTGATAGATAATATATTTCTGGGATGACAACAGGAGGAATTACAGATGAAATTTGCAATGTGCAATGAATTCTGCAGCGGATGGGATGTCTGTGATGCCATAAAGCTGGCGGCAGATGTAGGATATGACGGCGTGGAAATCGCGCCCTTCACCATAGCCGATGATGTACGGGATATTTCCAGTGACAGGCGCTGCGAAATAAAGAGCTGCGCACAGGACGAGGGAATTAGAATAATAGGTCTGCACTGGCTCCTCACAAAACCGGAGGGGCTTCATATAACAACAGCCGATTCAGCTCTCCGCACAAAAACAAGAGATTATCTGCGTCACATTATTGACTTCTGCGCTGATCTGGGCGGAGACAGAATCGTGTTCGGCTCTCCCAAAAGCAGAAACATCTGTCCAGGAATGCGCTACAGCGAGGCATGGAAATACGCAGTGGAGGCATTCAATTCACTTATGGACACAGCAGAACAGCGTGGAGTGACAATATGCCTTGAACCACTGTCTTACATAGAGACAGATTTCATTACTACTGTTGCCGAGGGATGCCGCATGTGCGATGAAATAGCTCATCCCAACTTCAAGGTACATATAGATGTAAAAGCGATGTGCAGTGAAGGCACACCCATCGGAGACATAATACGCGGAGCTAAAGGATATGTCGGCCATTTCCATGTCAACGATGCAAACAGGAACGGCCCGGGCTGGGGCAGCACTGAATATGCTCCCATTGTAGAAGCTGTAAGGGACATTGGCTATGACGATTTCGCATCCGTTGAGGTTTTTGATTTTTCATTCCTTCCCCGCTCAATAGCAAAGAGCAGTCTGGACTTCCTGAAAAAATCCTGGTCTGTTTTTTAAATCATGCTGTCACTACTGTCTACAATCTTTGGTCTGAAACGATCAATAGGCACCGGACTGGCAATAGCGGCACTTCTTGTCGCTGCCGGTCCCTACATAAAAAAGCTGACCGGAACCCAACAGCCAGCCATGCAGACGGCACAGCCAGCCATGCAGAACAACAATGGTTTGCCCCATCAGTTTCAACACGGAAACAGTCAGTTTTCAGGGCAGCAGCCACCGGCAGCAGAAGAAGCAGGAGCCCTTGACGGAAGCCTGAAAGTTCTTGAACTTGACGAAGAGGGTTTCAACTGGCGCACCGACTGGTGGAAATATTTATTGATGGTCACGGTCATTGTGTGCCTTGCCTATATGACTCTGAAGATCACAAATCTTCTTTTCAAAACAGCAATAGTTACATTGTGCATTGTGGCAGGTCTTGTAGGTTCACTTATAACTGCCCCGTTTATCACACCCCCGCTTGCAAAACTGCTGCAGGGCAAACTGCCGGCGTTTCTTGCGCCGTCCTATCTTGCCTATGCCATCTGCTTTCTTGTATGCTATTTGATCGTGACGGCCATAACAAACGCTGTCAGCAAAAAAAAGAAAAAGGAGGAATCCAATGACTGACAGGACAGTTGTCGGCATTGGGCTTGCTTCCGGGTATGAGGCACCTGCTGTTGAATCAGCCATACGCGGCTCGCTTGCGCCGTTCGGCGGAATGGGTTCATTTGTAAAGCCGGGTCAGAAGGTCCTGCTGAAAGTCAATCTGGTGGCACCATCCAGGCCTGATCTGGCAGTGACAACTCACCCCGAGGTGCTTCGTGCTGCAATACGTCTCGTCAAAGAAGCAGGAGGTTTGGCGTATGTGGGAGACGGTCCCGGCGTAGGTGACACGGCTACTGCCGCAAAAGTTTCAGGCCTGACAGCCGTAATTGAAGAAGAGGAAGCTGAACTCCTGGTTTTCGATCAGACGGAGGTATTTGAAAATCAGGACAATCTGGTGGCAAAAAAAATTGCCCTAACTTCCCACCTGAAAGACATTGATGTGCTGATTACTCTTCCAAAGCTCAAGACACACTGCCAGATGGCCTTCACCGGAGCGCTTAAAAATCAGTTCGGCCTTATACCGGGCGCGGCAAAAGGGCAATTCCATTTCCGATTCCAGAACAGAGCACGACTGGCTGACCTTATGGTGGATATAAACAGGACGGCAGGAACTGCACTGGCAATAATGGACGGCATTACTGGCATGGAGGGCCCTGGCCCAAGCGGAGGAACTCCCCGCCACATAGGAGTGATTCTATCCGGTCCTGATCTGGCTGCAGTCGATTCGGTGGCATGCGGCATAATAGGTCTCTCTCCGGAGGAAGTCCCGGTTTCGGCGGCGGCAGAGCGGGCACATTACGGAACCACCAGACTTTCAGACATTGACACCGTGGGGGCAAAATTGGAAGATCTGCGCATCCCGGACTACAAACTTGTAAAGGTACCGGCCAATATAATGAGGATAGTCCCGCTGCCGGCTTTTCTATTGCACTGGCTGCGTTCCCAGATGGCGCCCAGACCACATATCATCAGCGGGCGCTGCATAAAATGCAGGCAATGCGAACGGGGATGTCCCGTAAAACCGGCAGCCATAAGGCCATTGGAAACGGCACATGCGCAATTAAATGACTCGACCTGCATTCGCTGCTACTGCTGCCACGAGTTCTGTCCGGTGAAAGCCATAGAATTGAAAAAAAGTTTTCTGGCAAAGTTATTCAATTTCACAAATCTTGCCACAATCGGTTCCCGGCTTTTGGGAAAGATTGCAGCACCATTCAGAAAGTGATTTACTGAAGACACATTACGGAAGAATGCGATCTGCCACAACAATTCGGAGCATAAAATGAAACTTCCTGCTGATATATTTCTGGCTTTAAGATATCTGCGTCCAAAACGCACATTTGTTTCCATAGTCACCCTTCTGTCTGTCCTGGGTCCCTTGCTGGGCGTGGCCGTTCTTCTAATTGTAAGCGCCATAATGTCAGGATTTAACAGGGACATACGCAAGGGCATCATGGATATGCAGGCTCATCTGCAAATATATCCTATGTTCAATAAAACTTTTTCCAATCCGGAGGTTTACACAGCCATACTCAGGGCAAAGGGAATTAACGCCTCCCCTGTAATAGAAGGCCAGACACTTCTTCAAGTACATCAAAGCATAGTACCGAAGATCGTTCGTGGAATAGACCCGAAAACAGAAAAGACCATTTCCAATATCAGCAGGTCCTTAACAAGAGGAAGATATGAAATAAAAGAAAAAGAAGCCCTCATCGGGGGCAGGCTCGCTGCACAGCTGAATCTTGATGTAGGAAGTAAATTTCTAATGCATTCCCCTGCCCGTCTGACAAAGAACATAAAATGGAAAGAAGACGGAACCATAGACATTGAAAAGCCGGAAGAAGTCTATGTACCGGAAGAAGTAACTGTGGCTGGAATATATTCAGTAGGAGTGGCCGATTTTGACGAAAACATCATTTTCCTGCATCTTGATCAGGCGGCCGACCTTTACGGCTACGAATGGGATTCTGCCACATCCATAATGTGCAAAGTTCCGGATCCTCTGGGCATACTCCCCTACAAGGCACTTGCCCAGGATACAGTGCCCAATGCCATTGTGGAAACATGGCAGGAAAGAAACCAAATGCTTTTCGGCACATTGAAAGTAGAAAAAAATCTTATGACTTTCCTGATGGCCTTCATTGTATTGGTAGCCTCCTTCAGCATCGCGGGAACACTGATTACCGTAGTTGTTCAGAAAACCCGTGAAATAGGTGTAATGAAAGCAGTTGGCATGGGACGCATGATGATAGCCAGAGTCTTTCTTTTCCAGGGCGTTATAATCGGTATCATAGGAACGACAGGCGGTACCATACTGGGTCTTCTTGTCATTCGCTTCAGAAAAGCCATAGCCGATTTTCTCAGTCTGCTTATGGGACATGATGTATTCCCTGCTGAACTTTACCATCTGGACGCAATTCCCGCGCAGGTGACAGCCGGTGATCTGGTATTCATCATACTGCTATCTCTGCTGATATGCATTTCAGCAGCAGTCGTACCGGCTATATATGCTTCAAGCCTGCAGCCTGCAAAAGCACTTCAGGAGGACAATTGATATGCCAGCCTATAAACTTGAAAATGTATGCAGAAGTTTCAAAATGCCGACAGGCACAGTCAAGGTACTGGAAAACATATCATTTGAAATAGCCAAAGGCGAATGGGTGGCTCTGGTTGGACAGTCCGGCTCGGGAAAAACAACTCTTCTGCAGCTGCTTGGCGGACTGGACAAGCCTACTTCAGGAAAAATCTTTCTGGATAACATCGAAATAACAGGTGCTTCCTCTTCACAGATGGCGGCATTGCGCAGGAAGCGCATAGGATTCATATTCCAGTCCTACCACCTTTTCCCGGAATTAAGCGCACTTGAAAATGCAGTTCTGCCCGCCCTGCACTGGGGCTGCAACAGAACGGAGGCGGAAAAAATGGCAAAAGAAAGACTGGCTCAATTCGGACTGGAAAACAGAATGCACCACAGACCCAGGGAACTTTCAGGCGGCGAACAGCAGAGGGTCGCAATAGCAAGAGCCCTTATAAACGAACCGGACATAATACTGGCTGACGAACCCACCGGAAATCTGGACAAAAAGGCGGCGGACGACATCATGGCAATAATCGATGGCATACGCAGGGAACAGAAAAAGACTCTGGTAATGGTAACCCATGACCGGGAACTGGCAAACAAGGCAGACAGAATCGTCAACCTGAAAAAAATCTGAACGCATCCCTCCCAAAAAGCATGCCCGGTCAAGTAGATGCCGGGCGTGTTTTTACAGTCTTATGAAATCAGATTATTGCAGCTTGTAAGTCGGAGGCCAAGCG
>JAZURH010000238.1:0-2159 GCA_045606125.1 Lentisphaeria bacterium
AGTATTTCTTCCGTTGCCGAATAGTATGTAATCTTCATCAGAATCACCTCCGAAAGAAAGTATATCATTGTTCGATATAAAATGCAATAAAATGCACTTTTATTATTGTTTTGGACTTGATTATTTCACAAAATCTCTATATTAAATCATGCAATCATGAATAAACTCGTGTATTCGGACTGGAATACATTCAATTTAACAGCATAAAATGGAGGCTTATAATTATGAAAAAGGAAGGTTTTGATCTTGTTGCGATCGGTCAGAGAATGAAGAAAGTCCGTGCCCGCCTTCACAAGACCCAGGCTGACATGGCCGCAGCACTTGGAGTTTCATTGAGCCATTACAGCAAGCTTGAGGTCGGCATCGGCGGAATGAGCCACGGCCTTATATACACATTCTGCCGTTCATTCAATGTTGCAGAGGAATGGTTTGTGGACGGAATCGGCGAAGAGCCTTCAAACTGCATTGATCCCTCCCAGGCCGCCAAGCAGCCCCAGCATGCCACCATGCTTATTGATCTTGAAACAGACCTTGAGAAGATCTTCGAGTTTGCCCTCAGCGAAAAGGTTGATGCTCTTGCAACTCAGATCGCCTCAGCCACTTCAACCACCAAGGCACGTGCTTTGTCCATGCTGGTGAAGGAACTTCTTATCAATCCTGACAAAGCTGAAGACAATAAGCAGTAATACTGCATTGATCAATAGATCGGGAAACTGCGGTGCCTGCCGCAGTTTTTTTTTACCTGATAGATGCTTGAATCAACTGCTCCTGAATTCAATATGGTAATATTGCTTGAAATTATGTTTCAATGAACAGCTGATGTTTTAGCATTGAAATAATACGGAAGAACTATATACACGAGGCTGAAAATGACACAGAAAAGTGATGAAATCGTGAAAAATGCGGTGATTTATCAAATAAATTTACGCGCATTTACCCGTGAGGGAACTTTGGCTGCCGCCGAAAAGTTTCTGAATGAAGTTGCCGACACGGGAGCTGACATAGTGTATCTTTGTCCTTTCATGGAATCTGACGCTGATCCTGATCCGGCGAATTGGAGCATAAGGCAGAAACGTTCACTTTGCCGCAATCCGCGAAATCCTTATCGCATAAAAAATTATTTCAAGGTAGATCCTGAATACGGCACTGATACGGACTTGAGATCTTTCATAAACACGGCGCATAAACTCAATCTGAAAGTCATGTTAGATCTGGTGTACATGCATGCAGGACCCACTTTTGGAAAGGAGCATCCGGAATATGTGCAGAAAGATGAAAACGGAAATGTAATGCTGAACTCCTATAATTTCTGCAGACTTGATTTTAATTCAGAAGAGCTGCGTGAATACCTTTGGAAAAATATGGAATACTGGGTGCGTGAGTTTTACATTGACGCATACCGGTGCGATGTGGGAGGTTGTGTTCCTCTTGATTTCTGGATAGAAGCAAGAAAAAGAATAGAAAATATAAAAAAGCCATTTATTTTTCTTGATGAATGGGAGATACAGGATAGAAAAGAAGATCAGGATTATGCATTTGACATAAATTACTGCCAGGGATGGACACAATTTTCTTTTCCCGCAATATTTCAGTGCGGAATGCCAGTATACACATTGGAAGCAATATGGCATGAAGCAGAAAAAGCACGCCCGGGCGCTGTTATAACAAGGGCCCTGGAACATCATGACTCCTCAAATGACGCATACTATGCACGCCCCGAAAAGATTTCATCGCAAAAATGCGACGCGGCGTATGTGCTATGCTATGCAGTGAACGGAGTCCCCTTTCTGTACAATGGATGCGAATATTGCGATGTTTCAAGACACAGTATCTTCTCCCATCCGGGACAGTTCTTCATCGACAGAACAAAATCCCGTACCGAACGCACGGCTTTTTTGCGTAAACTGGCTGAACTGCACAGGACTGAAACAGCCCTGCGGGACGGCAGTATGCAATGGCTGGAAAACTCAGCCCAGGAAGTACTCTGCACATGGCTGCGCACGGCGCCAAATGGGGAAAAGATTTTCTGTGCAGTCAATTTTGGCAATGAATCCATAGCGGCTGCATGCCCTTCTGCCGCCGGATTTGCAATCGGAGAGACATTGCTGTCAAGGGATGGGGAAATAAGCATGGATGGGGAAATAAAACTCAAGTCGGAT
>JAZURH010000239.1:0-8507 GCA_045606125.1 Lentisphaeria bacterium
ACATGGCCAAGCTCTGCTTCGACTGATATGTCCCGTCCCTTTACTGCATCGACTACTTCTTTTGAACGGCGTATGTTATCTTCGAATGAAGCAGCTGAGGCATTAAGCATGACAGAAGAAAAACCCGCGTTAACCGCACGGCCCACCTGCTCCAGAGTATTGGCATGGTCCAAGTGAATGCAAATTGGAACAGTGGATTTTTCAGCCGCCAGTTTTGCCAGCGAGAACCAGTATTCCAGTCTTTCGCCTTCCAGGTCCGGTCCCAAAGCACCGAGTATTACAGGGGAACGCATGGAGTCTGCCTCTTCGGCTACAGCCCGTATCATTTCCAGGTCTGATACATCGAACATTCCAACGGCGTAGTGCCTGTTGGATGCATCCTGCAGCATTTCCTTCATATTGACAAGCGGCATTTTGGACTCCTTGTGTTGATATCCCATGGTGATTTGGATGAAATAAAAAAACAATTATGCTAAATATAATCGTGCGGAGGGCTTAAATCAACTGTCTGACTTTAACCATGGCATTTTTGAATGAATGTGATTTTATATGTTTTGCTTTATTTTCGAATACTGCTTGACAATAGATAACATGTGATTATTGTCACCGGATGTTTGACGGAAAGTTGACATTATGTTTAAAGAAGTATTTGCCATATCCAGTTCCATGTGTTTGAAGCAGTTTTTTACGAAAAATGAAATATACTTTTTTTGCGTTTTGGCTTGCATTTATACTGGGCGGATTTCTCTGGAGCGGAAACTGTGCCTTTGCTGATAAAAACGGGAATGATCTCACAATGAATGTCAATATACTGGAAAGATTCAGGCAGGCTGCAGAAAATGGAAGTATTTCCGGATTGATTGCGGCAAGGAGTACATTTAATGTGGATGCTGCTACCATGGGGGGGCATTTCTGGTGGCATACATATTCGGTGAACGGGTGGAAACTGCAGTTCAATGTGATCAGCGGGTGGTGGCGCATATTAAATGCCGACAATGAAAGAGTAGCCCGTGGAACCAGCGAAAGGCAGCTTTGGAATCTTCTTGAAAACAGACCGGTTTCGACAGTGCAGAACTATTTTGAGGAAGGGTGCTGCTTTTCAATTACTCAGGCAGGTGTTCATTCAGGCCGCACAGCCGTCCTTGTTCATGGATGGGGCGTCCGCTCATCTTCAATGCAGAAACTTGCAGATGCTCTGGCGCAGAATGGATATGATGCGTTCAATTATGATTATCCTACTTCGAAAATGTCAGTCGGCGGGCATGGTGATGTCTTTCTGTTAAAATTTAAGGAACTTCTGGCAAAACTTCCTCCTGATGAAAAAATATTTGTCCTTACGCACAGTATGGGCGGGCTTTTGCTTCGGAGTGCAATGTCCAAAATGAGTAGGGATGAATGCTCCCGCATCAATGCCATTGTAATGCTTGGGCCTCCGAATAAAGGTTCCATGCTGGCATATTTCGGCAAGATCCCCGGAGTGGAACTGCTGAATGCCTCTTTGGGGGACATGGCTCCTTCTGCTGATTCTTTTACCATGAATATACCGTCTCCGTCATGGCTTCCACCGGTTGGAATTATTGCCGGAAGCCATGATGGTAAGGTCTCCGTGGAAAACACCCGCCTTCCGGCACCACTTGAATATGAGCATATTGTCGTGGACAGTACCCATCCAGGATTGCGGAATCCTGAAAAAGTCATGAAGTACATACTTGCTTTTTTTGAGAAAAAATCATTTAAAGATGAAAAATGATTTTTCGCCTCAGTTTCAGCTTACGGGGTTAGTGACAGGCTGCCGTGGTTATGAAATGCCCATTATACGGCAGCCTGCATGTTGTCCTGTCTTTATTTGATGGTGATTTCAATCGGGGCGTCTATTGTGCATGCCCGTATAATATCATTGTCGTCTGCATGAATTATTCCCCCAATGTCAGAGGTAAGGACACATCCGCTTATATCAGCATAAAGTTCTACGCCGTCAATTATTACGGCGTATTCGCCGGAAGGACTGTTTATCGACAGCCATGATATGTCGCTGTACTTGGAATTGCTGAGAAGTTTTACAGTTCCGTTGATTTCAGGAAGCATGCCGTTCTGGTCTTTGATTCCCGTTATTGTAAGGGGTTTGTCTATTGAGAACATGCCTTTCTCCGGCATGTAAGTCCCTGGTTCTATGCAGATAATTCCACCCGCGTTTACGTTTTTGTATGCCTGTTCCAGTGTGCGGAATACATTTTTTCCAGTGATGTAAGTGTCGGATGAAACAAATGCAACATCGAATCCGCTGCTGTTAAGTTGCTGGGATGAAGAATATTCTTCCCTGAGTGTCTGTCTGTTGATGCTTTCTACAGTTTCCTCTTCCGTGTCATAGATAATGAGAATGCCCTGTTCATAGAGGAAACCGAACCGTTTGTCGTATTCTGCATAGTTTTCTGCAGTATATTCGGAAAATGATATTTTATGTGCACCGGTTGTTTGTGATTCATCCCATTCCAGGATGAGTTCCGGAGCGTTCTTTTTTTCCTCTTCAAGATTACAATTTACGGAAGTTGAGTTCAATACTTTATTCACCTGATAGTCAAGGGCGGGAGTATCCGCGGTGGTGGCATATCCGGAATCGGCTTTTACAAGAAGCATTCTTGGTTTTATTGTCAGTTTTCCTGTGACCACTGACAGTTCAAGATTGCTGTTTGTCATTTTGGCTGCATTATAGTTTATCGGGAAGACACCAATATCGTTGAAATCAGTGTCAAACTCGAGAAAGTCGCCGGATAGGAGCTTCTCCGGTGAGGCAATTGAACTTGATGCACAGTTTGTGACAACAGGTGTGATTTCAGGCGGTTCGTCTCCGTATGTCATTTCATAATCACCGGTTTCAATGGACATTCTAAGTTTGTTGACATAGAATGTGACAGTGTCGGATGTGGTATACGAGTATTTGGAGTCCAGATTGCTTGCGAGTCGTCTCTGGAATGTAAACTCAAGTATTGCTGTTTCCATTCCTGCGTTCAGCTTGTTGTTAGTCGTTGACAGTTCGAATGTCCCTTCTACTGGCGTATTGAAGTGTTCCCTGTAGGCACTGGCTTTGAAAGAAATATCCTTTGCTGAATCGTATGCCGTCAATTCCCCGTCAATCCCCTCGAAAACAAGATAGGGGATGTCCGTGTAAACAGTAAGAGTGCCTGGCAGTACTTTTAGGATGTAGTTGCTGTTTATTTTCATGCTTCTTCCCGTTATTTGATTCTGGCCTAAAACGGCTGACGCAGAGGGGGTCCCTGTTATTTTGTCACCATCCAACAGCGATCCATCCACTATGCTGTATGTATATTCCACCGGAGGATCCCTGAATGTCATTTCCTGGTCATGCAGTTGTATGGTTACGGGGCGCTGCTTTATCTGAAAGAATACATTGTTTGGCGAAACACAGAAATGCTCAGGATCTGTCGGTGTCAGGCCTGAAGTGTCCACAAGATATGTTCCGGTGTTTTCACCGGCTTTTCTTGTCAAGTTGCCGACCAGTGTGACATCGGAGCCTTCAAGGGTATTGATGACTGTATATTCCAGTGTCTCAGGAGTTCGGTCATAATATTTCCAGGGTGTTTTCAGCTCAATGCTGAGAGGTCTTTTGTATATTGTGAATGTGCCGGGTGTCAGATCTATGTAGTAGTTTTTTGAATTCAGAGTAAGATTTCCTGTAGAAATACTGTATGTTCCGATTTCTTCGCCCGGTTCTCTGGCGGGCGAACCTTCTATGTATATTCCGTCAGGAAGGGGATCTGTGACTGTGCATGTAAGTTCCGGATCATTGTTCCTGTAGAACTTGAATGTGTCGTTTGCTGTTACGGCCAGAGGTTTTGGATGTATTGTGAAAACACCTTCTTCGAAAATAAAGTCAAAGCATGGATTCTCCTTCCATGCTGTCATGAATGTCCTGTAGTCTCCAGCATCTTCTCCGTCTTCCCTGGCAATGGTGATTTCAAGCTCCGCTCCTTCTGCAAGATCGCTGCGCTCATCAATGCAGATCCATTCAATGACAGGATCTGTTTCCTGGTATTCCTTTGATGCCGGAAGAGATGTTATTTTCAGAGTGTATTTTTCGACTTCCACGGCGACTGTGACTGTGCCGCCTGTGTAACATGGTGAAGCCGGTATGAATGTGCATTGAACAGTCGCCGTTCCCGGAACAAGAATGCTGTCACTCGATTTCCAGATGAAAGTCCCAGTTATTACATCTCCAGTGTTTTCATCAATAATGTATCCGCTTGCCTCCGAAGCATCCAGTTTGTCACCGTAGACTATTGGAGTACATTCTATTTCACTTTCTGATGATGCGGATATTTTTCTTCCAAGAATCGTAAGTTTGATTGGTTCAGCCTGGAAAACATAGTTATCTGATTCGCCTCCGGTTATTCCTACTTTATATGTTCCGGGTTGGCTGTCGTAGTTCGCATCCGTGGCGATGTAAGGTTCTGTTTTTATGCAGCGCTCATCATCTCCCGGCAAAAAACCTGAATAGGTGAATGTATATTCCGGATTGGGTTCTTTGTAGTATCTCATCGGGGAGGAGGCGTGTATGTCCACGGTCAGAACTGCCTTTTCGACAGTGATTTCAACTTCTCCCGAAAATGTGCTGAATCTTTCCTGATCATCAGGCGTGAATATCCATTCAAGCATCTGAGTGCCCGCGTCGGGACGCATTTCAGGGTATTTCCATTGAAAAGTTCCGTATATGACCTTGCTTCCGTCCGGTGTGAGCATAGTTCCGGAAATGGATATGTTTTCAAGCGTGTCGCCGTATTGTATTGGATCTGTTTCTATGTTTTCAGCCAGGCCGGGTTTCGAAGATCTGGATATGGTGAATGTACCTGTGTGAATTGTCACTGCATAGTTGTTTGCATCACTTATGCCAAGTGAGCCTGCTGTTATGGGATAAGTTCCGATTTCTTCACCAGGTGCTCTGGATGGAAAACCGGTTATAGTTGAATCGCCGACAAGTGAGCCTCCCGTAATGCTGTACCTCAGTTCCGGATCCCTGCCACCATATTCCTTTCCTGCATTTTCTATTGTGATATGCACTTCTCTGGGGGCTATTGTATAGGTTCCTTCTGTAAATGCAATCTGGTAATTATTGCCGAAATCCAGGTCACCGACTGTGATCTCGTATGTACCTACATCTGTTCCTTTGTTTCTTTTCAATGCTCCTGACGCGCTGGAGTTTATGTTAAGCCCGTCTACGCTGTATGTCAGGGGATGGTCCGGTTCGCCATATTGAACTGTAATATTGTCTGCCCTTACAGATATTTCCTTTTTGCCAATATTTATTTCAGCGGTCCCGGAAGCAGCAAGATAGTTGGCTGCATCTTGCGGTACAAAATGCCATGCTGCTTCTATGTTTCCTGCTTCCGGTAAAGTCTCCGGCGCTTTCCAGCTGAATGTTCCAGGAACGGGAGAATTGTTTGATGCGTGGACAGCAGTTCCGTAGATGGGAGCTTCCGATATTGAGTCTCCGTATGTGATTGAACTGTCATTAACTGTTGCTTTCACTTCTGCCGGCGTGACCGTAAGCGTGGCATGTTTATATTCAAAATCATAGTTGCGGGCTGTTCCTCCAGACAAGATGATGGGATAGGAGCCGGCGCTCGAATCGGGTGCAGCGGTTGTTGCCGCCGTCGGAAGGATTATTTCATCCATGCTGTCATTGTCCAGCAATCCGGTTATACTTACTTCAAAAGAGGGATTGTCTGTCTGGTATTGCCTTGCAGCATTTTTAGCCGTGGCTGTAAGGATGGCTTTTTCTATAGTGTATCCGGTTGACAGCGTACCGCAGTAATATGGATCGGTGACTGTTATTTCAACAGTGTATTTTCCTGCGTCAGCCGGTATTTCAATCAGCCTTTCACCATTTTCGCTTTTGAACTGGCAGTTGTATTCAAGCCCTGCCGGAAATGTTGTTACTGCAGGAGCATTTTTCTCGGAAGTGTAGGGCAGAGTGTTGGAAACAAGAACTATTTCAGCCTCAGCTTTATGGCATATCATTTCACCATCCAGGAAGGTGAGGGAATAATTTATTCCGTTTGCCCCGTCATCAATGGCAATTGTGCCGCGTGATATTTTCCATGATGTTTCAAGCACGCCTGTCGTCAGACATTCAGGATATCCGGTTATGCTGTCTCCCTGAGCAAGGCTTCCGGCTATTATGCTCCATGTCATTTCGGGCTGCGTTTCAGGATATGTATATTCCATGTCATCAGCCATGATGAATATGGGCCTGGGAGATACCGCCAGTTCACGCATGAGAGTAAGGCTTGTCCATTCTGACCGGTTTGACGGAACAACGTGCATTACAGGGCAGGTATTTCCCGCGGTCATCCAGCTGACACACCATACGCCCCCGTCATTGCTCCATTCGGCAAGCTGAACGCCGTCTTCAAAAGTGATTATGACATCATCGGGTGTCAATGCTCCTGGAATTGCAGCAGCGCTGCTTGTTCCTCCATAGATGCAGGGCATACTTATTTCAAAGTCGGCCGCAAGATTGCCTCTGTGAGGAGACTCAAACGCTCCGATATCGGAAATGCCGCATAATTTTCTTGCGTTTCCGGAAGCGTCAGTTTCCTGTATTGTTTCCAGGCCTCTGTTTATCAGATATGAGCCCGGAGCCAGTCTCCAGTCTCCATTTTCCGGTGAAACAAAGCAAGGATAGTATTCTCCAACATGGTTGTCATTGCCTGAAATACCGTGTTCACCACAGTTTCTGTGCATAAGGCGAACGCATTTTCCGTTTATGCCTGCTCCCTCTACTGCACAATTTTCAGCATTTCCATGGAGACATGCCTGCTCAGATGCGCCTGAATTGCCCCATATAACGGATGATGTTATGGAAGAATCCGTTCCATGCAGGCATGCCCCGCTGCCTTCCCGTACGGATTCATTTCCCGTAATAGTGCAGAAATCAACGGAAACGGGACCTGAACCATATATTCCGCCACCCCTGCGGGCTCCGGCACCGTTTTCTGTTATGAGACAGTTTGAAATGGAGATGTCTCCTTCAGCATATACTCCTCCTCCGTTTCCTCCCCAGCCGTCATCAAATACCCCGTTGCCGGTGATTTTGCAGTTGACTGCAGAGGCACCGTCTCCGATAAACAGTCCTCCACCGTTTCTGGCTGTGTTTTCTGTTATAAGACAGTTCCTCAGGAGCACATTTCCGGTAATATTGGCTCCACCTCCGTTTCCGGACGGGCCAGAGCCTATTGCCATGCCTCCTCTGATGATTATTCCGTCAATGACTGTTTTCTGACTTGGAGGAGTGGAGGTGACAATAACACTGCCCGGATATGTTTCCGGAATTGTCAGTACAGTTTCGGATTCAAATGACCATGCGTGCCCTGAATTGACGCGTCTGTCAAGTTCAGGCGTGAAGCCACCATAAATGGACACGCCTTCTTTGATTACGAATGAGGCCGTGTAAATGAACTCTGAATCGGTTTTGATGATATGAGTGGCATGAAAAGTTCCCGGGCCTATGTAAATCGAGTCTCCTGAGGATGCTTTGTCAAGCGCTGTTTGCGGAGTGGCAAGAGCCGTGTGCCATGAGCGGCCGTCATTTTCATCATTTCCGTTTTCTGTCACATACCATGTAGCTCCGATAGCTGCGGGTGCTGCTCCGGCCAGCAAAAGCAGCAGTCCTCCCAGATAATGCAGTAGACTTTGTCTTTTTTTTCTCATTTTGCGCCTCCTTTTTTGATGTTCTGAATGCTTGTTTATTTTTGGCAAATGCCGTGTCAGTAATGTTTGCTCTGATATGCGGTGTATAAAATGCGTTGCTTTTGTGAAAAGTAAAATTGCTTATAAGGAATTCAGATTGATTGCTGATAAATATAGCTATGTTCATAGTAACCTGTTAAAGATACAGTCAAATCTTGCTATAAGATGCAAATATGCTATATTCAAAACTTTGTAAATCTGTAGAAGACGGTCTTTGAGAGAAAAATGCGGCGCCGTTCCGGCAATGGCTGCGCAGCAATAGGATGGGGATTATGATAACACCTTTGGAGTTTTCAGAACTGCGTTATGGAATGTTTGTGCATTTTGGCCTTTTCAGCCAGATGGCACGCGGGGAATGGGTTATGAACAGGGAGCAGATCTCCCCTGATGAAATGTGCAGGATTGCTTCTACATTCAACCCCGTGGAATTCAATGCAGATGAATTGTGCAGTCTTGCGGTGGATGGAGGCATGAAGTACATTGTCTTTACTACTATGCACCATGACGGCTTCAGATTGTATGATACAGCACTTTCTGATCAGAACTCTGTGAAAGTCTGCGGCCGTGACTTTGTCAGGGAAATAGTCGATGCCGCCCGCAGGCACGGGCTGAAGATCGGTCTTTATCATAGTCTCAACAACTGGTTCGATCAGCCGGATGCAGTGGCCGCGCTTGAAAGCCCTGCAGATTATGACAAGTTTATAGAAAATACTTTTAATCGGCTCAAGGAGCTTGTGACTTTG
>JAZURH010000240.1:0-4211 GCA_045606125.1 Lentisphaeria bacterium
CCGACTTAGGGAAATCTGTTTATAATTGCACCGGAATGCTTTATTCCCGAAAACTACAACCGTGGACTTATGGTTTCCAAATCAGCTCTGGACAATTCGCTGATAATAAAAAAGCACATATCCTTCAGCAAAGATACAGAAGACTGGCAGATCCACTTCAATTGATCTGTTCCGACCGCGGAGCATCAGGCTCCGCGGTCACCCCACCAACCCCTCAAAAACAGCCTTCAATTCTCCAAGTTCAGGTGAGCCGTCTTTAATGCTCACCTCGCTCTGAATACATTGCAGACGCGGTGCGGACAGCAGGGCCTTCATAATCCCGGGCCAGTCAACGGTCCCCTTGCCGGGAAGCCTATGCTGGTCCTGTTTTCCGTCATTATCATGAATATGGCAGTTTACAATCCATGGCTGCATCTTATCCACCATATTTTCTTCCCACACCACGGGGATGCCTGCGTCCTCCCAGATCACGGGCACTACAGACTCTCCCGGGAAGTTTTTTCCATTCTCCACAAGATTTGCATGTCCCGCATCGTAGCATAGTCCCAGCCAGGGTGAGTTGAAATGCTTCATCGCACCAATCAGGCAGGCAGTCTGGTTCAGAGGCGTCCACTGATTCTCCAGAGCAATAACCACACCGTACCGCTCTGCATCAGGTAAAAGTTCCTCAAGTGAGCGCAGCAGCATGCTATAATAGTCTTTCAGAGTCAAGTCCGTGCCGAATATGCTGTTGATGGTATTTCCCGTATGGAAGGCCATAGTGCCGACTCCGCACTCATTGCAAATGCGTATTGCCATTTTCTGGCGCAGAACTACCATCTCATGGTAATCCTCAAGGGGCATTCCAGGGTCTTTCCATGTTCCCCAGGGGGCATGGGCATCCATGAACTTTATTCCGAACTCCGCCATATCCTTTCTGGCGTTAATGAAAAGCTCAGGTGAACTGAATGCACTTTCTATTATTTCATTTGCCAGGACAAGATTGAATATGCCAGCATCCGCCAGCGCCCTCAATGCGTCTCTGCGTTTATCCGCATCTCCGGTATACCAGGGACATGAATAAGTTATGTCCATAATCTATTCTCCTATGCTGCTGCCATTAGATGAATTGATTTCAGGCTCTGCCGGCGATTTCCTTTGCTATGACAAAAGATATGGGAGCATTAGTCCATCCGGTATAAATGCTTCCTGCGCCGCCTTCATAGCAGTCTCCACCACCCCAGTCATTTGCGATAAGATCAAACATCCCTCGCCAGCAGCCGTTAAACTGTTTTTCGGGTGACTTATCCTGTATTCTGACTATCAGTGACAGCATCTTTTCAAAAGGCGCCCTGAACTCAGAAACCTCCTCTGCCAGCATCTGCATTCCTACAAGTGCCCAATTAAGCGTGTAGATCGTATCCACAAGATGCTTTCCCTTTGGTGCCTCATGATGTTCAGCGGGGATATTTCCATTTTCATCCATCTTGGAAACAATAAGCCGCCCGAAGTTTGCAGCTGCATCCAGGTATTTGCGTTCCCCAGTGCATTTATAAGACACAATTTCACCGATAAGGGCATAAGCCTGTTCGCTTACTATGAATGATTCAGGTGCCTCAGCAAGATAATCATGATATTTTTCAACATACTCAAGAAAACTTCTGTCATTGAATACGCTGCTGCACTTCGCCAATGCCATGACAGGCAGTGATCCCCAATGGGGCCTTTCAAGCCAGCCGAGCCATTTATAGCTTACCCATTCGCCATTGGTGAAATTATCGCGTCTTGCAAGAACAGAAAGTCCTTCGCCCAAAAGTTCCCGTCCCAACAGAAGGGCCCAGTGCCTCATATCGTATCTTGCCTCAAGTTCAGGGAAAAGTTCCGCTATTTCAAGCTGAAGATACACGCACCACGACTCGTCATCAAACCATACAGTCGACACCCTTTTTATATGGGACCAGTTCCAGCTTCCCGGAACAAAACGCCCTCCTCTATCAAGAAGCCCGCTTCTGAAATAAAGGAAATCAAGTATGTTCACTGCGATATCATAGTATTTTTTATCATTCAGCACCTTTGACGCCAGCAAGTACATATACGCCGCCTCAAAATTACAGTCTGCGCGGCGCTGTTCGATTATGCAGTAGTCCCCATGGTCCATCCATGCGGGGAAAGACAGCTTCATCTGATCGATCGCCTTGTTTCCCTTTACGATTGCCACTCTTTCAGCCACGCCCCAAAGACCATTTTCAGGAACCATGACCCCGGATCTTTCAAACCAGTTCAAATTAGCAAGCAAGGCATTCTTCATTGTAGTATTCTCCATTGATTTTTTATGCGGAGGCATCCGCGTTCAATCCAGTTCCCTGATCATGTAGAAGGCGTCATCCCCGTATGTATTAAATGCCGCCAGATATTCCGAATGTGGCTCGACACAGTGAAATCCCCATTTTTCGTAAATTCCACGGCTGCCCTGCACCGATACAAGAGCCATGGATTTAAGCCCGAGTGCACGAGCCTTTTCTTCCACGGTGCCATACATCCTGTTCGCCAATCCCATTCCACGCCATCTGGAATCAACGGCAATATCATGCAGATACAGACATTCCGGCTCCCCGGGTTCGGACACGGCATCCAACTTGCCTATATGCCACTGCGCCGCAGGATATGCTATTATATATCCTGCGATTTCACCGCGTATCTCAACAATCACACAAGTACCACGCCCAAGAGCATATTTTCCTTTCAGCGCTTCCAGTGATTCAGCAAGTTCAGGGCTGTAACAGGATTTTGATATCCTGCATACATCAGCCATATCCTCCGGTTCCATATCCCGCAGGGAAAAATCATTTTCACCATCAGTGACCATGCTTACCTCAGTTTTATGAAAAGTACCACAAGCAGAGGAGTTATCATCCCCTGAAGCAGCATGAAGCGCACCAGCACCTGGGTATCGGACCAGTTCATATTCTTCCTGCACTGGTCATGTATGGGAAAACGGTAGCGGTTTATCACTTTCACGATTCCGATTTGCCGTTCAGCCTCTTCGTCAGTGGCAAAGTTCTTTGGATTTATGGGATTTGGAACCCTGCTCAAAGGAAGGCGCACATCATAGCCCAATCTCCTGAGTATTCTCAATAGAATCAGTTTAACAAGACCAGTGCCGCCATTGGCAAGCAGGATCGGTGCCGCAACAAGCAGCATGAATGGATTTCCACTGGCAAGAGCTGCAACACCGATAAGCAATCCAAGGAAACGGGATCCCGCATCCCCCATCATAACGGCACTCGGACTCGCATTATGCCATAGATAGCCTGCCAGCATGCCGCAGGCTGTAAACATCATCACAGCCCACTGAGCTCCGTCCGCATAATGTGGAAGAAGAAGATATTTCGCTATTGTAACGTGACCGGTGATACTGTAGAGGAATATCCCCATGAACAGCAGTGTAAGCAATGCCAGAGACCCGGCAAGACCATCAACACCGTCACTGCAATTCACGGCATTTATGCTTATCCACAAAATACATGCTGCAGTCGGAACATATATCCACAAGGGCACGATAAAACTCCCCCCGGCACTGGCTCCTTTGACAAAGGGAAGCCATACAGTCACATCCCGAAGTCCGCTTATGCAAAGTGCAGCGGCCACCGATACGATCAAATCAAGAAGCCCTTTCTTCAACTGCCCCCATGGCTTTGTGCTTACATCATCTCCGAATCCTGTGAGCATGGTAATAAACAGCACGGCTGTCATTCCGGTAAAACGCCAGGAAAGAGGCATGACTGCAGTCAGCGTCACAGTAAACACAGTCACCATTATTATATCGGCCGCAGTCGGCTTGCCCTTGGCCTTCTCCGAATCCTTGACAAAAGCCTTGCCCTGGTCATGTGGAAGGTATTTCCAAAAGCGAGGAAGCACATACCATGTAACGGCACCGGCAAGCAGAGCACCCAGGAATATAAGAACTGCATGTGATGATAAAAGCCTGAATGGCCCCCAGGCATTGACCAGAATCTCAGAAAGATAGGGAAGCAATTTTTTTCTCCTTTGTATTGTTCACACATAAAAAAGCATGAACATAACATATCACTATTGCTGCACAATTCCCATAGGGAAACGGCATATTTTATTGAGCGATAAAGATTTCATTTTTACCGCGTTTCCACCTTTCCGACTGATATGAGTCACACAGCAGGAACAAATACCGATGCAGGCTCAAACCTTACATAACT
>JAZURH010000241.1:0-6590 GCA_045606125.1 Lentisphaeria bacterium
ATTCTGCACCTGTGACGGCTGTGACCGTACGGTGCCTTTTGCTTATTTACCAGTTGTTCTTGCTGCGTGCTTGAGAGCATTCCGTACACGGACATCCCCGTCAGCGGCAAGTATCTCCTTCATTGAATCGTTTGCGGCGGCACTTCCTGCAACAGCTGCGCGTACTATCCATGATGCGTCTCTTGTCAGGCGCGCCATCAGGTACAGTGGACAACTGTCCGCCATTGCCGCCAATGCTCTGAGTGTGGGGAGCCTGTGTTCTGCAAGCCTGGAAGCCAGTTCCACCGGCATGCCTTCGGGCTTGAATCCATTGTAGGAAAGATGATACAGCATGGAGTCATCCCCGGAAGCGAATATCCTGTCAAGAACAGCTCCGGGGCATTCCCTGTCCACAAGGCACTGCAGTACCTCCATATCTCCAAGTGATGCAAGCTTTTCAAGAACCGTTTCCGGCGCATTGGGATTTTCCGCCACGGCACGTACTATTTCATGGTCGCCATCGGACAGCAGGTTTTCTGCCGCTTCCGGCGAAAGGCATGGACATCCGGCAAGAGCGATCCTGACTTCTTTGCTTTTATCCTTTGAAAGGTGCGCCTGTATATAATCCGGCAGATTCGGTATTTTTGCAATGATCGTCCTGATTGACTCGTTGCTGTCATTGGCGAATCCCAGCATTTCATCCGCGGTCAGGATTTTTCTTGAGATTGCCTCAGACTTAACATCGGGATGTGAACTGAAACAAAGGGATTCCAGAACGGCTTCAGGAATTTTGCGTCTTCTGAGTATTACGGACTGAGGAAAATGCTCGTCTGAATCCGCCCAGAAAAGCAGTGTTTCTTCCGGTGTTTTCTGTGCAAGCAGAGCGGCTGCCTGTACAATAGGATCTGTATCCTCAGCCAGGGCTGCGCATACTTCATGATCCAGCTGGCTGTGAGAGAGCAGGGCGGCACGGACAAACGGAACCGGATCTTCGCTGAGTTGAACCTGAACGCGCGGGGGCGTCATTGAGTTTTTGGCCAGAGCCGCACGCACTTCAGGTGACTCGTCTCCGCATAGTGCCAGCGCTGTCTGGGGAGTTATGCATCTGGATGCTGCCACGGCCATGCGTACTGCCAGATTTTCGTGGACTGCAAGCTGCCGCAGATATTTGGAATTGAAATGCGGATGTTTTGCAAGGGCGCAAAGAACATCCGTATCTTCAGTTTCTGAGTACACTTTTTCCAGAATATTCGACGGCGTTGTCGTATATTCTACGAGAAAAAGCAGTATATTCCTGGAGGGTGTGCCGGCAGCAAGTTCTCTAAGCTGCGCCGGGGGGATGTCTCCGTTTCTGTGTGCACGGAGAAAACCCTGCAGGTCGTTCTCTATTTCTGCTGATATTTTTTCCGTTTCTATCATTTTTACAGCCGTGCAGCACAAGCTTCCGGCAAATATCCGAACATTAATTTATGGACAAAATCATTTTAGTTAAGGAGGTAATTTCAAAAATAACCCGAAATACGCAATGAGATGTGCACAGCGGCTGAATCAAGGACTCGAAGCCGCACTTTCGTGCAGAGAAAAGTGCTGCCGACGCCAATGTGTTCATGTCTGCGCGTATTTCGATAGACAGTTTTGAAATTACTTGTAAATATATTGTATTTCCCTAAAAAACAACCATAAAAATATAATTTTTGGTGTTGAATTGCAGGGTGAAAATATGCCCGAAAATAAAGTCCCGCACAACCGGAAGGCATGTGCGGAACTTTTATTTGCTGTATTGTAAAATGCAGCTTGTTCTGTATTACGGCAGCTGCATATTGACCACATTAAGCGGATGTTTTACTCTTGCCGTCCATTCAGTGGGAGTCAGATTTCCATTTTCACTGTTCCACTCATAGACTATTATGTTGTCTGTATCTTCATTTGTCATGATAAGATGCTGTCCGTCTGCCAGGAATTCAAAGTCTCTCGGGCTGACTCCACCGCTGGAAACTATACCTGTCCTGGTGAGCTTGCCTGTCTGGCTTATTTTGAATATCGCGACGGAATCATGTCCCCGGTTGGAGGCGTAGACATATTTTTCGTCTGGTGACAGGCGTATGGCGGCTGCCTTTGAGTATTTTTTGAATGTTGATGGAAGCATGGAAACCGTCTGTGCGATTGTGAATGCTCCGGTTTCCTGATTGTAGTCAAGGGCCATTACAGTATTGAACAGTTCATTTACCAGGTATGCTCTGTTCCCGGCAGATGTGAATACAATGTGTCTCGGGCCTGAACCATGTGGAGTAATGTCGCTGCATACTATGTTTTTCACATCAGTGCGCCATTTGTCCGTCAGACCGTAGGATACTATCGTATCTATGCCAAGATCCATGACCGCAAGGCGTTTGTTGTCCGGAGTCAGTTTGCACATGTGCACATGGGCGGACTGCTGCCTTTCCTTGTTGGGGCCGTGGCCTTCATGTCTGTTTTCAAAGAAACAGGATTTGCCGAGACCATTGCGCGTGAGCTTGAATCCCACCAGATTGCCTGTAAGATAGTTGGCAACGAAGAGCACCTTTCCGTCCGGTGATATTTCCACATGGCAGGCTGCGCGCCCGTCTGTTTCCCTCATGTTCAGGAAGGTCAGATCACCGTTTTTTTCGATCTTAAAGGCTGCTGCTCCGCCTTCGCCGTTTATTCTGCAGGTGGAATACAGATATTTGCCGTTAGGGGAAATACATGCAAAATTTGCTCCGGCGAGCTGGGTGAAACCATGCATTACCAGTCCTTCATCTTTTGAGAAAGAGTAACGGTATATGCCGCCCTCGGGGCCGTCGTCATATCCAAGGACATAGAAATATCTTTTATTTTTCATATTCATGTCACCAGTATTAATTGTCCGCCTCAGTTTTTTCATGCCATGATTTCAGCAGCTCCACCACCTGCGCAGGAAGATCTGCTTCACGGAGATCGTCAATGCTTCCGCTGTTTGTTATGAAATCCGCAAGAAACGAGTACAGTGGTATGTGCGCGGCCGGAGTATCCTCAGGAATGCAAATCATGAATAAAAGATTGCATCCGCTGTCCATGCCTTCGGCAAACTCTATTCCCTGCCCGGATACAGACGCTATTGCCAGACCCAGTTTTTTCACACAGGCGTGACTGGCATGTGGCAGGGCTATGCCGCTGCATGTCTGTGTAGGCATGTCGTTTTCACGCCGTTCAACTGCGGCAAGAAAGGCATCAAGGTCCGATATTATTCCGTTTTTTTCAAGTGAAGCAGCCATCATTGCCAAAAGTTCATCCCTTGAAGTGGACGGATCCAGCTGGCAGAATATCTGCCCTTCGTTTAACAGTTTTAAAATGTTGATCTGCATAGGTTCACCGTATTGTTGTTTATTTGGATTGTTGATTGTTAAGAAGCAGGAAGCGCCCGCAGCAGGGGCATATCCATTCGGATGTCCCTTCACGCATACGCTGAAGCAGCGGCATTGACAGTGTCATGCGGCAGTGCTGGCATGTACCACCGAATTCTTTTACAACTGCCTTTCCTGAATCCTTCAGGGCAAGATATCGTCTTCTTGTATCCTGGGGGAGACTTTCAAGAAGCTCATTTATTTCCTTTTCAAGTTTTTCCAGGGATTCCTTTGCCATCATGTTGAAATTGACCATTATGCGGTTTTCCGCAACAATTATGTCCAATTCCTGGATTCTTGATACGGTCTGTATTTTTTCGAGCATGTCCATATTCAGTTATTCTCCTGATCGTTTTCATTCCAGGGGATGGCTGATGTGAAATGTTTTATGTCGTAGCGTATTTCCTGTTCAGGCATTGGCAGCCGTACAAGCTCGACGCCGGCATCATTGAAAAAAGTTTCCGCAAGCGTGTCGTGATAGTCTGTGAAGACCACCACTCGTACTATTCCTGCACCTATAAGTGCCTTGGCGCAGTTTGTACATGGCATGTTGGTGACGTATGCCGTGGCGCCTGCCAGAGATATGCCGTGGCGGGATGCCTGGCATATTGCGTTTATTTCCGCATGATTTGTACGCACGCAGTGGTCGTTCACGATCAGGCAGCCTTCGTCATAGCAGTGAGGCAGTCCCGGAAGCGAACCATTGTATCCAGTGGCCAGTATGTTTCTGTCCAGAACAAGTACGCATCCGCAGTGCATCCTGGGGCATGTTGCCCGCTCGGATGCAAGCATGGCCAGTTTAAGAAAATATTCATCCCAGCTGGGCCTGTGCCAGTCTCCAGAATCGCATTTTACAATCTTGACTTCCATGTTCTGCGTCCTTTTCTTGCCGTGCTGAATCAGTTTTCCTGTCGTTTTCTGCTTTCACTTCTTTGTTTGAGTGCTATTTGAAGCACGGCTATTTCTGCCGGTGTGACACCGTCCAGCCGCGAGGCCTGTCCCAGGGTCACGGGTCTACGCTTTTCAAGTTTCATCAGCGCTTCATTGCTTATTCCGGGCATTCTGTACTCAAAGTCCGGAGGTATCTCCACATCGTCCATTTTGTGAAGGGAAGCTGCCACTTTCATCTGGTGCATTATGTAGCCGCCGTATCTTGCTTCTATCTCCAGCTGTTCCTGGACTCTTGGCTGCAGTGCCGGCAGTCCCGGTGTTTTCGAATAGGAAAACTCCGGCCTCTGCATAAGCTCCAACACCGATTTTCCATTAAGACGCGTGGAGGAAAGAAGCTGTCTCGCCTCGTTTATGTCATTTTCAAGTTTTTCTACTCTTGCCATTTCCGAGGCCGATGCCAGGCCAGCTTCGTATCCTATCCGGGTCAGGCGCCTGTCCGCATTGTCCTGGCGCAGTGAAAGGCGATACTCAGCTCTGCTGGTGAACAATCTGTACGGCTCGACTATGTCCTTTGTAAGCAGATCGTCTATCATCACGCCGATGTAAGACTCGTTTCTGTTCAGTGTCACAGGAGGTTTTCCCGCTGTCTGCCGTGCCGCGTTCATTCCGGCTATCAGCCCCTGGGCAGCTGCCTCCTCGTAGCCGCTTGTTCCGTTTATCTGCCCTGCCAGGAATATATTTGGCCATTTGCGCAGCGCAAGACCGGCAGACAGCTGATGCGGGTGCACGAAATCATATTCAATGGCATAGGCATATCTGCTTATCTCAGCTTTTTCAAGCCCGGGAAGTGAATGTATCATAAGGCGCTGGACATCTGTCGGCAGACTTGTGGAAATGCCATTGAGATAATATTCAGCTGTGGTGTTGCCTTCAGGCTCGAGGTATATGTGGTGTCTCGGTCTTTCAGGAAAACGTACTATCTTGTCTTCAAAGGAGGGGCAGTATCTTGTTCCCGTGCCGTGTATTTTTCCGGCATACATGGGTGAACGATCCAGATTTCCTCTGACAATTTCCGCCGTGTCTTCGTTGGAATATGTCATATAGCATCGTCTGGGATCCAGTTCGAGTTTGCCGAATACCGGCATGTCCCGGTCCGGTTCTCTGTAGGAAAACCGCCATCCGTCCTCAGGATCCTGAGGCTCAAGTGAGGAAAAGTCAATGGTTTGGGCCAGTACTCTCACCGGCGTGCCTGTCTTCAATCTGCCAAGTTCAAGGCCCAGATCCTGTGCCAGGGAAACTGAAAGCTCATTGGAGGGAGGATCTCCGGAACGACCTCCTGGAAAACTTTTCATGCCGTAATGCAGTGTTCCTTTGAGAAATGTACCTGTGCATACGACAAATGTTCTGCCGTGCCAGATCTCATCGAACATAGTCCTGACACCGATTACTTTTTCACCTCTGCTGTCTAAAACGAAGCCCGTGGTCTCTGCCTGATGCACTGTCAGATTCGGGCAGCGCTCCAGCACAAACTTCATGCGCCGCTGGTAAATAAGCTTGTCGCATTGTGCCCTGGGGGATAGTGCAGCCGCGCCCTTTGAGGAGTTCAGCATGCGGAATTGTATGGCTGAAGCATCCGTATTACAGGCCATTTCGCCGCCAAGCGCATCAATTTCCCTTACGACCTGTCCCTTGGCAATGCCGCCTATGGCGGGATTGCATGACATCTGGGCTATGTGATCGTTGTTTATGGACAGCAGAAGTGTTTCTGCCCCCATGCGTGCAGCAGCAAGGGCAGCCTCGCATCCTGCGTGGCCGCCGCCGATTACTATTACATCAAAGCATTTTTCCATTTGGTATATTTATTCTCCGCGTATGACCTGACGCAGCACATCGGCCTCTATTGCGGATGTGCCGACCCGCCCGACAACGACCCCGGCTGCATGGTTTGCTATTGCCGCCGCCTGTCCCGGAGTTGCTCCTGACATAAGGGACAGCATCATGGTAGCCATTACTGTGTCACCGGCACCGGATACATCAAAGACCTGCCGTGCCTCTGTTGGAATGTGTATGGGGGCGCTTCCTTCTGTAAAGAGGGCCATTCCTTCTGACCCCAGTGTGATGAGCAGATATACGGGTTTCCATTTTCGCATAAGCCTGGCTGCCACTTCATTAAGCGGTCCGTCCTTAAGAGGATTTCCGCATCCCGGAGCATATTTCATCCCGGCCAGAGAAAAGGCCTCGTTTCTGTTCGGCGTCATGAAAGTGAGTCCCTTGACATTGAAGGGATTGTTAGGGTGCGGATCAAGCGCGGTCATTGCA